>JBDTOH010000665.1:0-3200 GCA_039933355.1 Gemmatimonadota bacterium
AGCGCGCCGTCTCTGGTCGGCGTCGGTGAGGGCGACCCGCCTGCTGCTCGCGTTGACACTTTTGGCCGGCACCCTCGAGGCTCAGGCCGTCCGGGTTAGGACGATCGTCGCGGGATCGGGCGAGCCCGCGATCGGCGCGCTCGTTTCGCTTCGGAACCAGCCCGGACGAGCGGTCGCCCAGGCGCTCGCCGACGAAACCGGTCGAGCGGTGCTCGCTGCTCCCGGAGCAGGCCGTTATTTCGTCCGGGTCGAGCGGATCGGGTTCGCCGGCGCGACCAGTGAGCCGATCTCGCTCGGCGCCTCGGATACGGTCGCGGTCACGGTTGTGGTCCCAGCCGGGCGGGTGTCCCTTCCGGATGTGGCCGTGTCGAGCACGAGCGCCGTGGTCTGCAAGCTCGACCAGAAGGAGAGCGCGCTGATCGCCGGCCTCTGGACCGAAGCACGCAAGGCCCTGATCGGCTCCGAGATCACGCGCGCGACTCGTCCACCGCTCCTCGACGTCACCAAGTACGAGCGCACGCTCGACGCGCGGCTCCAAGTCGCCGACGAGCAGGTGTCCACCTTCCGGACTACCTCGCTCATCCCGTTCACAACGCCGACCCCCGAAGCGCTGAGCCGCGAGGGGTATCTCGCGAGGACGGGTGCGCACCTGACGTTCTACGCGCCGGACGCCTCGGTGCTCCTGTCCGAAGTATTTCTCGGGGAGCACTGCTTCCATGTCGTCCCGCCCGCTCGCGATCCGGCGCTCATCGGCCTCGGCTTCGAGCCGGCGGCGGGTCGCAAGCTTCCCGACGTGAGGGGAGTCCTCTGGCTCGACCGCGCTTCCTCGGAGCTCCGCTTCGTCGAGTTCGGCTACACCAACTTGAGCGAGGAGCTGCGCAGCGGGCTCGAGGCCGGACGGGTCGAGTTCACCCGACTCGCAAACGGCGGATGGATCGTGAGCCGTTGGAACCTGCGGGTCGGGCACCACGAAGGGGGTGGCGAGGTCGCGATCGTCGCGACGGAGCCGGTGGCTCGAGCGTCGACCCACGCGACGGTCACCGGAATGGTGTTCGACTCGCTCGCGGGTGGACCGCTCGCGGACGTCATCGTATCGCTCGCCGGCGGCGCCTACGCCGACACCACCGACCCCGCCGGTCTGTATCGAATCGAGATTCCGACGGAAGGTGATTTCGTCGTCAGCTTCGCGCATGCCCGGTTCCAGGCGTTAGGCATGCCCGTGGTCTCTTCCTCCGCCCGTCTCAGCCGGGGCACGACGGCGCGAGTCGATTTCACAGTGCCGGGAGCCGAAGCACTCACGGCCGCAGCCTGCCGCCAGCGGGTGCCCGATCGCGAGTCGGAAGCCCTGGTACTGGGGCGGCTGGTGGATTCGCTGGGGCAGGGAGCTGCGGGACGGGTTGAGGCGCGCTGGGCCCAAGTCGCGCTGCTTCGGCCGGGTTACCGTACGACGATCGGCGAGCGCGGCATGGCGATCACGATCTACACCGATCTCGGCGGCCGGTTCCGAATCTGTGGAATCCCAGCCGGTGCGGCGGTCTCCATCACAGGGATTTCGCAAGGCCGCCGAGCGTCCATGTCGGCCACGCCACCGCCCGGCAGCGTGGTCTCGGCGGACTTGACGCTTCACTGATGGCGGTAGGGCGGGAGACGGTAGACGGTAAGACGGTAGGACGGTAGGACGGTAAGTTGGACCGGGGCTTGTTCTCCCCGACAGCTCTGCCGGCGGGGGCAATCGTACGTTAGGTACCGACGACCTTACCGTCTTACCGTCTTACCGTCTTACCGTCTTGCCGTCTTATTCCCCGCGCAATCTGCTTCACGAAGCGGCCGCCGCTACTGTAGACACCAACGCGACTCACTCCCGATCTGTTCCCAGGCTGCTGATTGGTTCCCTCCGACCGCGCGCCTCGTCCGTCCATCTCTCTTGCCGAGGCGACCCGGGTGTGGCTGCGGATCGGGCTCTCGAGCTTTGGCGGGCCGGCAGGTCAGATCGCCGTCATGCACCGAGTCCTCGTCGACGAGCACAAGTGGGTATCCGAAGAGCAGTTCCTCCACGCGCTCAAGTTCTGCACGCTCCTTCCCGGGCCTGAAGCGCAACAACTCGCCACGTACATCGGCTGGCTCCTCCACGATGTCCGCGGCGGTTTGATCGCCGGATCGTTGTTCATTCTTCCCGGCCTTCTCGCCATCCTCGGTCTCAGCATCCTGTATGTGACAGTGGGCCAGGTCGCGCTCGTCCAGGCGGTGTTTGCCGGGTTGAAGCCGGCGGTGCTCGCGATCGTGGCCGAGGCGCTGAGCCGAATCGCAAGACGTGCGCTCAAGCACCGTGCGCTCTGGTTTCTGGCAGGAGCCGCTTTCGTCGCGCTCTTCTTCTTCAAGGTTCCATTCCCGATCGTAGTGTTGGCGGCGGGGTTGATCGGTTGGGTACAGCGCGAGGCCTGGGGCGAGCCCTCCAGCGAGGCCGAGGCACCAGCTTCGGCCGCGACCCGGCCGGCCCGCGCACGCACGATCCGGACGGTTGTGGTGGGCCTCGCGATCTGGTGGGTTCCAGTCGGCGCGCTTGCCCTAGGGCTCGGCCCTCGCCATGTGCTGGTTTCTCAGGCCGTCTTCTATAGCAAGGCGGCGGTGGTCACGTTCGGCGGCGCGTATGCGGCGCTCACGTACGTCGGGCAAAAGGCCGTCGAGCAGCTCCATTGGCTCCTCCCCGGCCAGATGGTGGACGGTCTCGCCCTCGCGGAGACAACGCCCGGCCCTCTCATCCTGGTGCTGCAGTTCGTCGGGTTCCTGACGACGTACCGGCTGGGGGCGCCGGTCGACGGCATCGTGGGAGGAATTGTCGGATCACTCGTGGTCGTGTGGACCACGTTCGTGCCGAGCTTTCTCTTCGTGCTCGCGGGCGCTCCTTATATGGAGACACTGCGGCGCCGGCCGAGGCTCACCGGGGCGCTCACGGCGATCACTGCGGCGGTCGTCGGGGTGATCGCGAACCTCGCGGTCTGGTTCGCGCTCAAGGTGATCTTTCACGAGCACCGCCACGTCGGCCTCGGCCCGCTGTCGGTCGATCTGCCGGTGTGGGCGAGCGTCGATTGGCCCGGCGTGCTGATCGCGCTCGCCGCGTTGGTTGCCGTGTTCCGATTCAAGCTCGGGATACTTCGGATCCTGGGCCTGGCGAGCCTGGCCGGGCTACTGCAGTGGTGGCT
>JBDTOH010000666.1:0-3173 GCA_039933355.1 Gemmatimonadota bacterium
CGCGGACGCTGAGCTATACCGTGACGGCGGGGCGGATGCCGCTCAAGGACGACAAGGGCACTATCGAAGCGCAGATGTTCTATGAGGCCTACACGCTCGACAATCCGGCCGGCCCGGCGAAGCGGCCGCTCACCTTCTCGTTCAACGGCGGCCCCGGCTCCTCGTCGGTGTGGCTCCATCTCGGCGCGTTAGGCCCGCGCCGGGTGCGGATGCAGGACGAGGGCTGGCTGCCGCCGTCGCCCTACGAGCTGGTCGACAACGATCAGACTTGGCTCGACTTCACCGATCTCGTCTTCATCGATCCGGTAGGAACGGGCTTCAGCCGGGCCGCGACCCCGGAGCTTGGAAAGAAGTTCTGGGGCCTCCGCGGCGACATCCAATCCGTCGGCGAGTTCATCCGGCTCTACCTGACGCGGAACGAGCGGTGGACGTCGCCGCTGTTCGTCGTGGGCGAGAGCTACGGGACAACGCGGGCCGCCGGACTCTCGGGCTACCTCGTGGATCATGGCGTCGCCTTGAACGGCGTGATACTGATCTCGACGATCCTCAACTTCGGCACGGCGGATTGGAGCACGGGCAACGACTTCCCGTATGCTCTCCTCGTACCGACCTACACCGCGACGGCTTGGTACCACAAGAAGCTCGGCGCCGATCTTCAGAACGCGCCCCTCCGGAAGGTTCTCGACGAGTCCGAGCGGTGGGTGCTCAACGACTACCTGGTGGCCCTCGCCAAGGGGGACCTCCTCACGGCCGAAGAGCGACAGCAGTTAGGCGACCGGCTCGCGCGCTATACGGGGCTCAACCGCCGCTTCGTCGAGCAGAGCAACTACCGGCTCGACCTGGGCCGGTTCGAGGCGGAGCTGTTGCGGGATCAGAATCGGGTCGCCGGGCGCCTCGACACGCGCTTTACGGGGATGTCGGCGCTCCAGGGCTCCGAGTTTCCCGACTTCGATCCGAGCATGGCGGCGATCCGTCCTCCCTTCACGGCGGCCTTCAACGACTATGTCCGCCGGGAGCTCGGGTACCAGTCCGATCTCGAGTACTACATCCTGGGCGGCGGAATCGGATCGCAGTGGGACTTCGGCTCGGACAACCAGTACATCGACGTGGGCGAGACGTTGCGTTCGGCGTTCGCGAAGAATCCGCACATGCGGCTGTTCGTCGCATTCGGCTACTACGACGCGGCCACGCCGTACTTCGCGGCCGAGTATTCGATCAACCACTTGCGGCTCGATCCGACGCTCCGGAACCGGATCACGCGCGCGTACTTCGAAGCCGGCCACATGATGTATATCCATCTCCCGTCGCTGGCGCGGCTCCGGCAGGACGTGGGCGGTTTCGTCCAAGCCGCCACCGGGGGTCGGTGAGCGGCGCCGAGTATTTCTCCGCGACCGTCCCCGAGGCGGACCGGCGATTCGAAGCCGCCGCGGCCCGCGCTCGCGCCCGCTTCGAGCGAATCCCCCATCCGCTGCTCGGTCCGGCCGGTGAGCCGCTGGCGCTCTCGGTCGCGGCCATCGGCCCGGCGTCGGCGTCGAATGCGCTGGTGATCAGCTCCGGCATCCACGGCGTGGAAGGGTTTGCCGGGGCCGCGATTCAGACCGGGCTCCTCACCGGCAGCGATCCACTCCCCGCCGATACCCGTCTCGTGCTCGTCCATGCCGTGAATCCCTGGGGCATGGCGTGGAACCGGCGCGAAGACCACGAGAACATCGATGTCTTCCGAAACCTTCTCTACTGGCGCCGTCCGATCATCCCGGACCCGCTCTATGACGAGATCGACACCGCTCTCGACCTCGCCCACTGGCCCGACGCGCGCGAGCGGATCGACGCGCAGCGGATGAAGCTGGTCGCGGAGCACGGCCTTCCGCGTCTCATCGCGGCCGTGCGTCGGGGCCAGCACCACCGCCCCGACGGCCTCACCTATCACGGCCAGGGACAATGCTGGTCGGCCCTAACGCTGCAGCACGTCGCCGACCGGTGGCTCTCCGGCGCCAAGCGGATCGCGTGGATCGACGTCCATACGGGATTCGGCGAGCCGGGCGGAGCGCTGGTCATGTCCTATGAGACCCGGGGCAATCCAGCCGATCAGCGACTCGACGCCTGGTTCGACGGCGCGATCTATCGTCCGGGCGAGGACGCCGACATCCCGCCGCACGAGGCTCGTCCGTTCGGGTGGGTCGAGGAGCACGTCCCGGGGTCCACGGTGACGGCGCTGATCCTCGAGTTCGGAACCGAACCGCCGGAAGTGACTCGCGACCTCTTCCCGGCGAGCACGCACTACCACCGCTACGGAGATCCGCGCTCGCTCCAGGCGCGGGCGGTGGACGTGCGGGTTCGGCGGTTCTGCTACCCGGAGCGGCACGAATGGAAGAAGTCGGTGTGGGCGCACGGGGCCGCGGTCGCGCGCCGAACCGCGCGCGGGCTCGCCGCCTGGGCCGCCGAGACGCCGTGACCGACCCGGTGCCGGCGCGGTCCCGCGCTCCCTGGTACCTGCTCGGCGTCCTCACTCTCGCCTATACCTTCTCGTTCATCGACCGGCAGATCCTCAATCTGCTGGTGGCTCCGATCCGGCGCGATCTGGCGCTCACCGACTTCGACATGAGCCTGCTGCAGGGCTTCGCATTCGCCATCTTCTACACTCTGTTAGGCATCCCGCTCGGCCGCCTCGCCGACCGAACCGACCGCCGTCGGCTGGTGGCCGCGGGCATCGCGCTCTGGAGCATCATGACCGTGGTCTGCGGTGCCGCCCGCACGTATGGCCAGCTGTTCGTCGCCCGCATCGGGGTCGGTGTCGGCGAGGCCGCGCTTTCGCCGGCGGCCTACTCGCTGATCGCCGACTCGTTCCCGAGAGAGCGCCTCGGCCGCGCGGCCAGCATCTACAATTTCGGGGTTCACTTCGGCAGCGCGCTCGCGCTCATCGTGGGCGGTGCCATCGTTCAGCAGGTGAGCGGGCCCGGCCTCATCGATCTTCCGCTGATCGGACAGATCCATCGATGGCAGATCGTGTTCTGGGCCGTCGGACTGCCGGGCCTTCTCGTTGCGCTGCTCGCGCTCACCATTCGGGAGCCCGCCCGAGCACCCAGGAAAGAGAGCGAGCAGACCTCGTTCCGCGAGGTGGTGGCCCACATCGCGGATCGGCGCGGGTTCTACGCGGCGCATTTCATCGGCTTCTC
>JBDTOH010000667.1:0-3167 GCA_039933355.1 Gemmatimonadota bacterium
CCTAACATGTATTTCGATGCCGTGAACGCCGACGTCGGCGTACCGCTGGGCTACTGGCGGTCGGTGGGCGCCTCGCAGAACGGGTTCTTCACGGAGAGCTTCGTCGACGAGATGGCGGTCGCGGCCGGCAAAGATCCGTTCGAGTTCCGGCGCGCGCTGCTCAAGAAGAAGCCCAAGCACCTCAAGGTGCTCGAGCTCGCGGCGGAAAAGGCGGGGTGGGGAACGCCGCTCCCCGCAGGCCGGGCCCGCGGGATCGCGGTCGTCGAGTCGTTCGACAGCGTGGTCGCCGAGGTGGCGGAGGTCTCGATGAACCCGAACGGAACGGTGAGGGTCCACCGGGTAGTGGCGGGCGTGGACTGCGGCATTGCCGTCAACCCGAATACCATAGCCGCCCAGGTCGAGGGCGCGATCGTGTATGGGCTCACCGCCGCCCTCCACGGTGAGATCACGATCAAGGACGGCCGGGTCGCGCAGAGCAACTTCCACGACTATCCGATGCTCCGGATGAATGAGATGCCGGTGATCGAGGTGCACATCGTGGCGAGCACGGAGGCGCCGACGGGCATCGGAGAGCCGGCAACACCGCCGATCGCGCCGGCCGTGGCGAACGCGGTGTATGCGCTCACGAAGCGGCGAATTCGGCGGCTGCCGCTCAAGGCGTGACCGGGCGACACACGAGGCGGACTGCAACCCCAAAACGGAGCGGGAGGATCTAATCTGCGGCGTTCCGCGAGATAGATCCCTCACTCCGCTCGGCATGCCGGTGTCGGGATGGGAACGCGATGGCATTCAGGGGCGCTTCTCAGGCGAAATGATCTCTCCTTCGGTGAAACCGCGCTATGTGGATATGGCCACGTGCCGGGTCTTTCACCGCGGCCCTCAATCCGTTGAGGGCGTCTGACAGTTTTGTTTCCAGCCCGAGGCCTGGCTCTCGTTGCGCTCCTCCCCGCGATCTTGCTCGCGCAGGCGCCGTCCACGCGCGACCTCCCGCCGGCGCCGAGGTTCACCGTGCATCGCGCGCCGGGTCCGATCAAGGTAGACGGCAACCTCGACGATGCCGGGTGGCAGGGTGCGGCGGATATTCCGCTCGATTGGGAAGTCATGCCCGGCGACAATACTCCGGCGCCCGCGAAATCGGTCTGCCACGTCACCTTTGACTCCGACAAGCTCTACATCGGCTGTCACGCGTTCGACCCCAAGCCGGAGCAGATCCGGGCCCACGTGCTCGATCGGGACAACGTCGCGCGAATGGTTCTCGACGACCTGATCGGCGCGTACATCGATCCGTTCAACGATCAGCGCCGTGCCTTCATCTTCATCATCAACCCGCTCGGGGTCCAGGCGGACGGCATCAAGACCGTCGCGGATCAGTCCGAGGACTATTCCTGGGATGCCATCTGGGCTTCGGCCGGGCGGCTCACGCCCGACGGATACGAAGTGGAGATGGCGATTCCCTTCAAGTCGCTTCGGTTTCCCCGCACCGCCGACGTCCAGACGTGGGGCTTCGTCTTCGTTCGGGCCTGGCCGCGGACCTTCCGGTATCGCATGGAGGCAGGACCGTACGATCGGCGGAGCACCTGCGACATCTGCCAGGCCAACAAGCTCACCGGGTTCGAAGGGATCGGCCCGGGGCGGAACGTCGAGATAGCTCCGACGTTCACGGCCCGGCGGACAGATACGCGGGATCCGTTTCCCGCCGGCGCGCTTCACCAAGGCGATACGAAGCCCGAGCTCGGCGGCGACCTCCATTGGGGCGTCACGCCTAACGTGTCGCTCAACGCGACCGTTCACCCGGACTTCTCGCAGGTGGAGGCCGATGTCGCTCAGCTCGACGTCAATACCCGCTTTGCGCTCTTCTACCCGGAGAAGCGGCCGTTCTTTCTCGAGGGCGCCGACTTCTTTCACACCCCGATCCAGGCGGTCTTCACCAGGACCATCGCCGATCCCGACGCCGGGCTCAAGCTGACCGGCAAGGTCGGCAAGTCCACCGATAACGCCGTCGGCGTGTTTGCGGCGCGAGATCACCTGACCAATCTCCTGTTCCCCTCGAACCAGGTCACCTCGGGGGCATCGATCGATCAGGAGGCGTGGACGACGGTTGGGCGCTTCCGCCGCGATCTCGGCAAAGCATCCAACCTCGGCGCGATTTACACCGGCCGATTCGGCTCCGGCTACCTCAATCAGGTTGGCGGGGCCGATCTGTTCTATCAGCTGGGCCGGTCGACGAGAATCAACGCGCAGTACCTGACGTCGGTGACGGAGTATCCGGACTCGATCTCCTCGGCCTATGGCCAGCACCGCGGGAGCTTTTCGGGCGGAGCGCTGAGTCTCGCCGTCAACTACGACACGTACCGCTGGCATACCTCCGTGAGCTATGTCGACCTGAGCCCCGATTTCCGGGCGGACGTAGGCTTCGTCCCGCGGGTCGATACCAGAACGCTGTCGATCAACGCGACGCCGATCTTCTATCGGGCGAGGGGCTGGTACAACTCGCTCTCGATCGGACCGTTTGCATCTCAAGTCCGAGATCATCAAGGCGTGCTCACCGATCAGGACCTGGGCGTGGGATTGGGCTATCAGGGTCCGCTCCAGAGCTACGCCAACATCCAGGCCCTCAGGCACAAAGAGCGGTACCTCGGTGTGCTCTACACGCTCAACCGGACCACGGGATTCGTCAACGTCAAGCCCATCGGCGACTTTGCGCTCGGGGTGCAATGGCAGATCGGCCAGGCGATCGACTACGCCAACGGCCGGATGGCCTCCGAGGTGACCGTGACGCCGTCGGCGCAAATAAGCCTGGGCCGTGGCCTCAACCTGGACCTGAGCGACGCGTACCAGCGCCTGACCGACCACGGCAGGCAGATCTTCACCGCGAACATCGCGCAGTCCAAGGTCGCGTACAATTTCAGCGTCCGGACGCAGATCCGGGCGATCGTCCAGTACCTCGATCTGCACCGGAACCATATGGAGTACGCGGCGGCGGTGGATCAGAAGACCCGAGCGCTGCTCGGTCAGTTCTTGTTCTCGTACAAGGTGAACCCACAGACCGTGGTGTTCATGGGCTATTCCCAGAACAGCCTCGGAACCCAGAGCTACGACCTCACCAAACAGAGCCGGACGTTCTTCGCCAAGGTTGGGTATGCGTGGCGGCCGTAGAGGCGCCCCCT
>JBDTOH010000668.1:0-3162 GCA_039933355.1 Gemmatimonadota bacterium
CGGCATCGAGCAGTTCGACCCGCCTGGAGGATGGTTCCACTGCCTCTGCGTATCGGTCCATCACGAGAATGACGTCGACTCGGCCACCTGGTTGCGGAATCGCAAATGGCATCGGAATCCTGTGGATCGGCCCAACGACGTGAGCTTGAGCTGCGACGCCGCGTCCTGCCAGCGCCTACGTGACCTTCAATCAATATGGAGCGGGGGCGCCGCTGGAACCATTCCATGCTCCGATCCCCAGGCGGCCTCATCGGCTCCAAGATCGGGTTAGGTGGTGTCGGTGGGGCAAAGCTCATGAAGTCCATGGACTCCACCAGCCGGAGGCGGCTGTATGAACAAGCCAGCGCGGTGTTCTGGTTGGGATTTGAATCCAGCGGCAGTCGCTTGAGCTTGAATTGCGACCCTTGCCGCGGCGATGTTCTGTTCAGACGGCGAGATGACGTCGACGAAGACCACCAGCCAGCGTGCGTTCCGTAGCCGCAGCGAAACAAGTGGGGCATCGAGCCCGTTGTCGACGGGGCTGGGTCCGATTCCGAAGGGCGCGTAAGGTAGGCGAGAAACTGTACGGTCGCATCTAGTGGAGCGCCTGAAACCCCAAAGACCTTTTTCTTGTCTTTGATCGGAGGTTGATCCCGCAGTTCTGACATTGGCATATCAGCTCGGAAGGCGAGTACTGCCTCGTCAATGCTTGGCTGCCCTATCGTCCACCGGGATACATGCGGTCAACATTTAGGGCACCCGGTTGTCGCACCACCCAGCCGTCTGTGCGGGACCACTGGCATTGGCCGGTCGAGTGGATGAAATCGTCATGTCGCTGCCAAACATACGGCTGGCAAAGTACGCTTCATTACCTTGAAACCAGGCTCTCCAGATGGTCGACCGTGGGCCGTCACGGGTACCCACGGCGAACCGAGCCTCCGTTCGAGAGCGAGGCATGCTTTGAGGTCTCGCGGATCGAGGTTGACCCGCCACGCCGCTTTGTGCTGGCGCGAACCCCGGCATCATCACTTGGACGGCTCCGTCGGTTTTCAAACTCATGTACGAGTCCGAAGCGGGGCTCGACGGAATCGGAATTCGACACGATGTCGTCGTCCTGGAGCCCAAAGTCGAATTCACGCTCCCGCCTTAGGTCCAGCTCCTATGTAAGCACCGCCTAGTCCTGGACAAGCGGCTGTCCAAGGAAAATCGCGGAGCGCTGGCGCTCGCGCCGGCACTCGGTGGGACACGCGAGGGTACGCCGCCTTGCTTGAGGGAACGGTCCGCTAGCCACAAGTGGATCCCCTTGGGTTGACGGTTCCCATGGGTTCTCGAATCTCCTGCAATCGACAATGGTTGTCGCTTCGGCGCAACGAGTGTTAGGCCGTGTAGCGGCCGGTTACATCCTACCCAGGATGGCGGATTCACGCGACATACGCCGTCTCGACATGCGGCGTCTCCATCGTCCGCGCCGGCTTCCTTCCCCTCATCACCGCCACCCACTCCCGCACCGAAGCAACCAGCAGCGCCACAGTGACCAGCATGAAAATCCCTGCCACCACCGCATCGAGCCGATCATTGAACATGATCCGCCCACCCTTACCCGCCTCCATCGTCCCCGCCGCGATCTGACCCGCAATGAGCTTCGCATGCGAAAGGAACCCGAGCCGAGGATCGGAAGCGAAGACCTTCTGCCAGCCGGCCGTGAACGTCACCATGATGAGCCAGGTCAGTGGGACCAACGTCACCCACGCATAACGGGACTTCCCACCCTTGATCAACAGCGTCGTCCCGACCGAAAGCGCCACCGCCGCGAGGAGCTGGTTGCTGATGCCGAACAGCGGCCAGAGCGAGTTGATGCCGCCTAACGGATCGAGCACGCCCTGAATCAGGAAGTAGCCCCAGCCCGCCACCACCACCGCGGACGAGAGGACGATCGAGGGATACCAAGAGGTCCGGCCGAGCGGCTTCCAGAGGTGGGCGCCGAGCTCTTGGACCATGAAGCGGCCGACGCGGGAGCCGGCGTCGAGCGTGGTAAGAATGAACAGCGCCTCGAACATGATCGCGAAGTGGTACCACAGCGCCATCAGCCCCTGCCCGAACGCGCCGCTGAAGATCTGGGCCATTCCGACCGCGAGCGATGTCGCTCCGCCGGTGCGGCCGAGGAGGCTCGCTTCCTCGACGGACTTGGCCATGGCGTTGATCTGCTCGGGCGTGACCGTGAAGCCCCAGCCCTTGATCGCGTCGACGGCCTGCTCGACGCTTCCGCCTAACGCGCTGATCGGGGCGTTGATCGAGAAGTAGAGGCCGGGGTCGAGCGCCGTCGCGGCGCAAAGGGCCATCACCGCGACGAACGATTCCATCAGCATGCCGCCGTAGCCGATCATCGGTGCGTCGGTCTCGCGGCGGATCATCTTGGGTGTGGTGCCCGACGAGACCAGGGCGTGGAAGCCGGAGATCGCCCCGCACGCGATCGTGATGAACGCGAACGGAAAGAGCTTGCCGGCGAACACCGGGCCGGTCCCATTGATGAAGCCGGTGATCGCGGGCATCCGGAGCGGCGGCATCACGATCAGGATCCCGATCGCGAGCATGACGACCGCGCCGATCTTCATGTAGGTGCTGAGATAATCGCGGGGGAGGAGCAGCATCCAGACCGGCAGCACGCTCGCGGCGAAGCCGTATACGATGATGCTCCATGCGATCGTCAGGCCGCCGTGGCGGAAGTACGGCGCGAGCGTGGCGGATTCCGCGACGTAACGTCCTCCGACCAGCGCCGCCATCAGCAGCACCAGGCCAATCACGGACGCCTCGATGACCTTCCCGGGCCGCCACACTTTCATCCAGAAGCCCATGAGGAAGGCGATCGGGATCGTGCAAAGCAGGGTAAAGACGCCCCACGGGCTGTCCCGCAACGCATTCACCACCACCAGCGCGAGCACGGCGAGCAAGATCACCATGATCGCGAGGATCGCCACCATCGCGATGAGCCCGGTGACCGGACCGATCTCCTCCTTCGCCATCCGGCCTAACGACTTTCCGTCCCGCCGCATCGAGCCGACCAGGATAATAAAGTCCTGGACGGCGCCGCCGATCACCACCCCGAACACGATCCAGAGCACGCCCGGCAGATAGCCGAACTGGGCCGCCAGGACCGGACCGATGAGCGGCCCCGCGCCCGCGATC
>JBDTOH010000669.1:0-3159 GCA_039933355.1 Gemmatimonadota bacterium
CCCGGCAGGGAGCGAGTCCCAAACCTCCGCCAACGCGTCACCGAGCTCGGCGGCATCGTCCAGTGCTCCGGTGACCCGGAAGGGAATCGGCGGGTGGCTCGCCGGCCGGCCATGAGTGTGGCCGGTGAGCTCCGCCGGCATCTCGGAGAGCGCGCCGGCGTAGAAGAGGACTTGCCGGTAGTGGTCTCCACATGACGAGATCATGAGGGGGACAACCACGACCGAACGAGCCCCGGAGTTGACGAGCTCTGCAACCGCAGCCTCCCACCCGGCGCTCCCCGCCTCCGGCCCCATGAGGAACGCCGTGGCGACCGGTCCATCCCATCGAACCTGCGCAACGGTGGCTCGAACTCTGGCGTTCCAAGCCGGACCGGCCCCGTGACCGACGACGAGGAGGCCGGTCTGGGCGGAGGCGATGGCGGGCACCGCGAGCGCGGCGAGGATCAGCTTGATCATTCTGAGGGCGTGACTTTCGATAGATTGAGAGCAGTTCTCGATTCATTTGAAATTCATGATCACGATAAGCCATTTCAGCTGCCGCGTCAACTTCTCCGGCTTCGATCCGCTCTAATTCTGCCCCGGCGCCCCAACTACCTTACCCATCACCCTATGTTGGCTTTGCTCATCCTCGCTCTTGTGGCCGGCGATTCGGTCGGGTCAACGCCCCGGCCCGTCGCCATCGAGCAGCGTCTGGCGGATCGTTTTCACCTTCAGGTGGGCGACACCATTCGGCTCTCACCGGCCGCAGATTCAGCCGGCCCCGTCTTCGTGATCGGCGCGATCTACCAACCGCGCGCGGACCCTGCCACCGCCCTTCGGCGAGACTACGAGCTCCGGCTTCATCTGCCCGACCTCGCAACCTTGTTAGGCGCGGCCGACCGCGTCGATCGTTTCGGGGTTGCAATTGCTCCGGGCGCGGCTCCCGATTCCGTGGCCGATTTGCTCAACCGCGCCGCGTTCGGCTATCGAGCCTACCCGTCGCGCACGATTGCCGAGGAATCGTCGCGCACCTTTCGGGTGGTGAGCCGGTTTCATCGGGCGATCGGGATCATCTCGATCGGGGCGAGCGCTGTCTTCCTCCTCTGCATCATGCTGCTCAAGGTCGAGGAGCGCCGGCTCGACGCGGCGATGATGCGGATGATCGGAGTCCGGCGGCGGACCATCTTCGGTGCCCTGGTTATCGAGGCGTGTCTGGTCGCGCTCCTTGGCTCGTTCGCCGGGTGGGGACTGGCCGCGGCGGCCGGCGCAATCGTCAATGCCTACTATCAGCGGCGGTTCGAGACCACGCTGATCTTCTCACATCTCTCGCCCGACATCGTGTGGACCGGGATCGCGCTGTCGTTAGGTCTCGGGGTGGGTGCCGGCGTCCTCGCTGCGCTCCGGCTCATCCGGGTTCCGCCGCTCACGCTCTGGCGGCGCGGCCGATGAGCGCGACCTGGGCCGTCCGTCAGCTTCGCCGCCGGCTCGGCCGGACGCTGCTCGCAGTCGTTGGGATCGCCGTCGCCGCGGCTCTCCTTCTCGACATGGTCATGCTCGGCGGTGGGATGGAGCGGTCGTTCCAGGACCTCCTGCTGAGCCGGGGCTTCCAGATCCGGCTCTCTCCCAAGGGCACTCTGCCGTTCGACACCGAGGCCACGCTCCCCCGCGCCTCGGCGATAGCCGACCGGCTCCGCGCCAATCCAGCCATCGAGGCCGCCGGCGCCATTCTCGTCGCGCCGCTGCACGTCCGGGTTGGTGACTCGCTCGTTGCGCTGGTGGGTTTCGGGGTCGATCCGCGAGGGCAGGGGCTCTATCGGCTGGTCGAGGGCGGTGATCTCACGGCGGGCGACGAGCGGGGGATCGTCATCGGCGCACCGACGGCCGAGCGGACCGGCTGGCGGATCGGAGACACGGTGACGATTCGCGGCCGGCTCGATCCGGGCGCAGCTACCGCCGCCGCCGAGCGGCGCGTCGTGGTTCGAGGGATTGTGGACTGGCTCTACGATTCGAAGGGGCGCCGCTCGCTCGGGGCCGTGCTCCCCGTGATCCAGGCACTTTCTGTCACTCCGGACGGCGACCGGGCCTCGCTCCTGATGGTGAAGGTCCGCGACGATCGTGAGGTCGAGGCGGTCGCCGACCGGATCCGGGCGGAGCTGCCTAACGTCGAGGTGAACAGCATCGCCGCGCTGGTCCGCCAGTTTCGAATCAGGATGACCTATTTCCACCAGCTCTCGGTAATTCTTGCCACGATCAGTCTCATCGTCGCGGTGCTGCTCGTCGGCACTCTCCTCACGATTACGGTGAACGAACGGCTCGGCGAGATCGCCACGCTTCGGGCCATCGGGGTGGCGCGGGCAACCATCGTCAAGCAGGTGCTCTTTGAGGGGGGCATCCTCACCGGGCTTGGGACGGTAGCCGGGCTCCTGCTCGGAATCTGGACGGCCCGCTATCTCGACCGGATCTTGACGTCCTTTCCCGGCCTCCCTGCGGCGATCTCGTTCTTCGTGCCCGACGCTCCTAGTCTCGCCCGAGCCGGCATCCTGTTGCTCGTCACGGGGACCTTGGCCGGCGGGTATCCTGCGTGGCTTGCCGCCCGCGCTCCCATCGCCACGACCCTGCGAAGCGAGGCCGAGTGACGAAAGAACCAGGACGTGGCGCCCGGCGTTGTTCTTTTGTTCGTGACGATGGACCAGCCGACTAAGGGCCCGAAGCCGCCGGTCGCCGAGACACCCGAGCCGGCCGGCGGTGTTCGCCCGGGATGGTCGTTGACCGGTGGCGCCGAGCTGTCCATCCGGGCCCGGCTCATCGCTCGGGATGAGCGGGCCCTCGTCGAGCTGATCGATCTGGCGACGCCGTGGCTTCTCGGCGTCGCCAGATCGATGCTCAGCGATCCCGAAGAGGCCGAAGACGTCGTGCTCGACGTGTTTCGGATCGCTTGGGAGAAAGTCGGTACCCTGCCCGAGGGCGACGATCAGCGGCTATTTCCGTGGCTGCTCCGGATCACCAGGAACCGGGCGATTGATCGGCTGCGAGGCCATCGTCGCCAGCGCCGCAAGCTCGCTCGGGTCGAGGCCCTCGGCTCGAGTGATCCGGTGGCTCCGCCGGTCGAGCCGGACGAGTCGGCGGAGCCCGGCTGGCACGTTCATCGGTCGGTCCATGGCGCCCTCGCCACGCTCAACC
>JBDTOH010000670.1:0-3151 GCA_039933355.1 Gemmatimonadota bacterium
GCGAGATGCGGCCTCGGCTCGATGAGGTAACCGCGCGAACCAATGACGGACTCCGGACCATCCTGACGCCGGAGCAATTCCAACGCTGGGAGAGACTCTCGCACGACCGCATGCAGAATCGGCGCCAGCGCCGATGACGAGAGCGGCGGGTTAAGACGCCCGGGCGAGAGACCGAGCCCGATCCCAGAGCTGCGCCGCTCCCAAAGCCGCCGCGCTCTGCTCGAATTCGGGGTTAGGCCCGCTCCACCGCAGCTCATCGACCGCACCAAAGACGGGCGCATCGGCTCGAAGCGTCGCCAGCGTCTTGAACAGCATGGCCAGCTCCCGGTGCGTTTCGAGCGCCTCCGAGAGCCGCTCCGCACCGCGCACCGGCACCGCCCATTGAGCGGCGTTAGGCGGGATCGCCTCGATGTGGCGGTAGCGGGCGAGCACGGCGGCGGAGGCCTTCGCCCCCCAGCCGGGAAGGCCGGGGAAGCCGTCCGCCGAGTCGCCCACGAGCGCGAGCCAATCGGGAATCGACGTCGGGAGCACGCCGAACTTCTCCACAACACCCGCCTCGTCGCGGATCTGTCGCTGCCGCCGGTCGAGCTGGACGATGCGCTGCCCGACCACGCACTGGCACAGGTCTTTATCAGGGGTGCAGATCAGGACTTGCTCGACCCGATCGTCCGCCGCCGCGCGCCAGGCGGCGGACGCCAGTGCGTCATCCGCCTCGAACTCTTCCATCGCCCAGACGACCACCCCCATCGAGCGAAGCGCGTCCTCGAGGGGATGAAACTGGGAGTACAGCGCCGGATCCATCCCGTCGCCTGTCTTGTAGCCCGACCAGAGCTCGTTGCGGAACGATTCGATCACATGGTCGGTCGCGACGCCGACGTGGGTGGCCCCGCCCTCGAGCAGCCCGAGGACCGACCTGAGGACGCCGGCCACGCCCGCGTACGGGCCGCCGGGCGGCTCCGCTGACCGGGCCATGGCGTAGAAATGCCGGAACAGCTCGTAGGTGCCGTCGATCAGGTGCACGTGCATGGGGGCGGCGCTTAGGGAAGAGGGAATGGGGAATAGGGAATACGGAATCGGGAATCCGGCAAGGGGAGAGGGCATTTCGGGGAGGTGGGCTCCCTCGGCTTGACTTGGGTCGCCGGCGGGCTGCATCCTTCGGGGCGATTCCCCCGGTCTCCCAGCTCCTCAGGTCCAGCCATCGAGGTGGTTCGATGCCCACGCTCAAGATCAATGGGAAAGACGTCTCGGTCGATGTCTCTCCCGATACGCCGCTGCTTTGGGTGCTCCGCGATGCCCTCGGCTACACCGGTACCAAGTTCGGATGCGGTATCGGCCAGTGCGGGGCGTGCACCGTCCATCTCGATGGCCAGCCGACTCGGTCCTGTCAGATCCCGTTGAGTGCGGTCGGCGGTAAGGCGGTCACCACCATCGAAGGCCTGTCGGCGGATGGGTCGCATCCCGTCCAGAAGGCCTGGATCCAGGAGCAGGTGCCCCAGTGCGGCTACTGCCAGTCCGGGCAGATCATGTCGGCGGTCGCGCTCCTGGCCAAGACGCCGAAGCCGAGCGATGCCGACATCGATGCCGCGATGTCCGGGAACATCTGCCGGTGCGGGACCTATCAGCGGATTCGGAAGGCCATCCACTCAGCCGCGGAGATGACGGCATGACCAAGCGGAGCGAAGTGTCGCGGCGCGACTTCGTGCGCGCGGGGGTTGCGGCCGGTGCCGGGATCACCATCGCCGTCTACCTCACTGGGTGTGATAAGCCTGACCCCAACGCCCCTAAGGCCGGGAAGGGACCGGAGGGGCCGTTCAAAGCGAATGCATGGGTCGAGATCGCCCCGTCGGGTCTGGTCACGCTCGCGATGGACCGGTCCGAGATGGGACAGGGCGTGTTCACCTCGCTGCCGATGCTGTTGGCCGAGGAGCTCGATGTCGATCCAGCCTCGATCACACTGCGGCAGGCGACGCCCGGCAAGGCCTACGCGAATGCCGCCTTAGGAGGGATTCAGGCGACCGGCGGGAGCTCGAGCATCAAGGCTGCGTGGAAACCGCTCCGCGAAGCGGGGGCGCAGGCCCGCGCGATGCTCGTCAGCGCCGCCGCGGCGAAGTGGGGTGTGAAAGAGTCGGCCTGCAGCACCGCAGCCGGCTCAGTCGTTCACGCGGACAGCAATCGCAAGCTGAGCTACGGCGAGCTGGTAAGCGAAGCCTCCAAGCTGAAAGCTCCCGAAAAGGTCAGCCTCAAAGATCCGAAAGATTGGAAGTACATCGGCAAGCCGTTCCCTCGAATCGACCTCGCCGACAAGGTCGTGGGAACGGCAGGCTATGGGATCGATGCAAAGGTTCCCGGCCTGTTGGTTGCCCGGGTTGCTCGCTGCCCGGTGTTCGGGGGGAAGGCGGTGTCGCACGATGCGGAGGCCGCCAAGAAGGTCCCCGGAGTGAAGCACGTTCTCGCGATCAGCTCGGGGATCGCGGTGGTCGCGGACGGGTATTGGCAGGCCGGCCAGGGGCTCAAGGCGCTCAACGTCCAGTGGGACCCGGGGCCCAACGGAAAGCTGAACACCGAGTCGATTCGCGCGGAGCTCAAGTCCCACGCATCCGGCGCGGCGATTCAGGCCCGGAAGGAAGGCGCCGGGAACGCTTCGCAGAAGGGCAAGCAGGTCACGGCGGAGTATGAAGTGCCGTATCTCGCGCACGCCTGCATGGAACCGATGAATGCCACGGCCTCGGTGGAGGCCGGGAAATGCACGGTGTGGGCTCCGACCCAATACCAGTGGGGCGGGGGCGGAGGAACCCTGGAAACGGCGGCAAAGGCAGCCGGTGTACCCGAGTCGGCGGTGACCGTCAACACGACGCTGTTAGGCGGCGGGTTCGGCCGGCGGTTCATGCAGGACTTCGTCGTGGAAGCGGTCGAATGCTCGAAGGGGGCGAACGCGCCGGTCAAAGTCGTCTGGTCTCGCGAAGACGACATCCAGCACGACTTTTATCGGCCCACCGCGTACACCAAGGCCACGGCGACGCTCGGCGCCGACGGAATGCCGGTGTCGTGGGTCGCGCGGGTCGTGGCGCCGTCGATCAACGTCTCGACTGCCGGCGCTTCCAAAGACAAGCTCGACGGGAGCACGGTGGAGGCATGGGCCAGCCACCCCTAC
>JBDTOH010000671.1:0-3141 GCA_039933355.1 Gemmatimonadota bacterium
GCGGTTCGAGTCGACCCCGCGAATGCGACGTCGCGGCCGCTCGACCCGAAGCTCTGCGCCAAAATCCGCGCCTCGATTCTCTTGGCGGCCCCCCTCCTGGCCCGCTTCGGACAGGTGATCATGCCGCCACCCGGAGGGGACGTGATCGGGCGGCGTCGCGTGGACACCCATTTTCTCGCGCTCGAGGCGCTCGGTGCGACGGTCGAGGTCGGCGAGCGTTATGAGATGAGGACCAAGGGCCTCGTGGGCGCCGACATCTTCCTCGACGAACCGAGCGTCACCGGCACGGAGAACGCTCTGATGGCAGCGGTCGCCGCGCGCGGAACAACGACGCTCCGCAACGCCGCGGCCGAGCCGCATGTCCAGGATCTCGTGCGGGCGCTGATCGCGATGGGCGCCTCGATCGAGGGCGCCGGCACCAATCAGTTCGTGATTCACGGGGGAAAACCGCTCCACGGCGCGTCGTGCGACATCGGCCCGGATCACATCGAGATCGGCAGCTTCATCGGGCTTGCTGCGGTGACCAACGGGCAGATCACCATCGAGGGGGTCAGGCCGGAGGAGCTGAGAGCGACGTTGATCGGCTTCGATCGTCTTGGGATCCGGCCCCGGCTCGAAGGCACGAGTCTGATCGTGGACCGCGATCAGGAGCGGCGGATCCGCCCCGATCTCGGCGGCCATGTGCCGAAGCTCGAGGACGGCCCTTGGCCGGCGTTCCCCGCCGACGTCATGTCGATTGCGATCGTCACGGCGACGCAGTGCGAAGGCATGATCCTCATGTTCGAGAAGATGTTCGAGTCGAGGCTGTTCTTCGTCGACAAGCTGATCGGGATGGGAGCCCGGATCGTCCTCTGCGATCCGCACCGCGTGGTCATTTCCGGCCCCTCGCATCTCAGGGGCGGAACGGTCGAATCACCGGACATTCGGGCCGGCATGGCGATGCTGCTGGCGGCCCTTGCTGCAGAGGGAAAGAGCACGATCCACAACATCGGTCAGATCGAGCGGGGCTACGAGCGGATCGATTCCAGGTTGATCGCCCTTGGCGCCGAGATCGAGCGTGTCGAAGACTAGCGTCCTGTCCACGCTGGCCGAGGGTCCGGTCCGGGGATCGGTTCCCCGGTTCGAGCTGCGGGCGTGGCGAGAGGAGTATGGCGTCGTCGCGGGTATTACCGGCCGTGGCGAAGGGGCCCAGGGCTTCGACTTGGGGCTTGCCTCGGAGCAGCCCACCAGGGTCGTGATGGATCGATGGCGAGACTTCAAGGCAGCGATGAACCCGTTTCCCGCGTTCGTCGTTGGGCGCCAGGTGCACGGCACCGACGTCAGGTGGCATTCGAGCGGCCCAGGGTGGACATTGGTCGAGGGAGTCGATGGTCACGCGACCGCGGCTGCTGGCCTGCTCCTGTGCGTCACCGCCGCCGACTGCGTCCCGATCTACCTCGTCGATCCGGTCCGTCGATCTGTGGCCCTGCTCCATTCGGGCTGGCGCGGGACTGCGGGGAGGATTGTCGACCAGGGTCTCAAGCTTCTGGCCGACTGGTGTGGGAGCCGTGCCCAGGATGTCGTCGTCCATTGCGGGGTCGGCATCTGCGGCCGGTGTTACGAGGTAGGCCCCGATGTTCGGGCAGCCTGCGGCGTCGGCGATAGTTCCAAGGCCGGTGGGCTGCTGGACCTTCGGGCCGTGATCATGGACCAAGCCCGAAAGAGTGGAGTCGAAAAGGTGACGGCGTCGCCCTACTGCTCATCCCACGACGCCGACCGGTTTTACAGCCATCGAGCCTCGGGCGGGCGCGACGGTCGGATGGTGGCGTACCTCGGAATCGCGCCCTAGATCTGCCTCACCACGAAGAGGGTATCTCAATGCGCCACTTCCTGTTATTGCCCTCACGAGGGCTCGCGTTAGCGGGGGTTCTAGGGGGCTTGGCTTGCTCCACCGGGCCTCAGACGGATACCGACCAGCCGGTGATCCACATCGTCACACCAACAGCGAACTCCACCGTCTCAGGCACAGTCAACTTTTCAGCCGATGCGCAAGACGCCTTTGGGATAAGAGCGGTACGGCTCTACGTCGATGGCACCCTGCTGCTCGAAGACGTCACGTCGCCGTACGAGGCCACCTGGAATACCGTCGCGATCCCGGACGGCGTCCATAACCTGGCGGCCCAGGCAGAGGACTTTTCGGGCAATACCAGGTCTGACCAGCTCACGGTCACGGTCGATAACACCAAACAGTAAAGCCCATTCCTCAATTGACTTGAGGTATTCCGCCCGCTACCTTCTTGACCGTTGGAGCGGGTGGATGATGGGCAGGCTCGTCCATGTGGGGTGCTCCCCCACATTTTTGTTTTCGAGCCCCGACTTATGGACCCCGCGCGCGTTGGGCGGGGACGTTCCCCTCGCACCCCGATTCGCCGCAAGGTCGCCCTCCAAGATCCGCCTCCACTTTCGTTTCGGCATGATCGCCGTCTTGTGACTCAATGCCCGCACCTTTGGAGGATGTCCGATGGCGGGTTCTACGGAAATGTTGGCCGCGTTTCGCGAGCTGACGACGACAAAGCAGTTGGACCGATCGGATCTGCTCGATTTGCTCCGAGACGGGATTCACGCTGCGCTCGCGCGGAAGTTTGGACCCAATGTGCGCTTCGAGCTCGATGTCGATGAGCTGAAGGGTACGATCCGCGTGGTGCGGCTTCGGACTGTGGTCGAAGCGGTCGACGATACCAGCTCGCAGATCGCGCTCGAGGATGCTCAGTTCGAGGACCCGAACTTCCAGGTCGGCGACGTGCTCGAGGAAGACGTTCCCTTCGCGGAGTTCGGCCGGCTCGCGGTCCAGGCGGCCAAGCAGCGGATCATTCAGCGGGTCCGCGAGGGCGAGCGCACCAAGATTCGCGAGGAGTTCGGTGAGAAGGTGGGCGAGCTCTTGAGCGGCGAGGTCCAGCAGATCGAGCGGGGCAAGATCGTCCTCATGCTCGCCAAGTTCAAAGAGGCCGAAGCGATCATCCCGTACCGCGAGCAGAATCACCGGGAGAAGTTCCACCAGGGCGATACGATGCGCGCGGTGCTCAAGCGGCTCGAGGAGACCCCGAAGGGCCCCCGGCTCGTTCTTTCCCGCGCCGACCCGCTCTTCGTCTCGGCCCTCTTCAA
>JBDTOH010000672.1:0-3132 GCA_039933355.1 Gemmatimonadota bacterium
AGGATCATCAGGAACGTCGGTACCTCGTTGATGATTCGGTAGAATCGCTGGGGACGAATATTCCGGTCATTGGCGAAGTCACGCACGCACCGCGCCAGGAATCCGTGGACACCGGAGAGGACTACAACCAGCGCGAGCTTCGCATGAAGCCAGGCGTCTGCGAAGAAATGGCCGTCCCAGGCGAGCCATAGTCCGAACCCCCAGGTCGCAATCATGGCGGGGTTGATGATGGCGCGGAGCAATCGCCGTTCCATCACCTTGAAGGTCTCGGACTGAACCGAGCCCGGCGCGGCGTCACAGTGATAGACAAAGAGCCGCGGCAAATAGAGCATCCCTGCCATCCAGGCGATGACCGCGATGATGTGGAGCGCCTTGAACCACAGGTAGAGCCAGGACGGGCTCCAGATCACCAGTGCGCCGAAGATCGCCGCCGCAATCGCGACACCGGCGATCGTGCGGATGATTCGGCCTCGGGTCTCCGCCTGCATCAGGCGATACCCCGTACGCGCCCGACCAGCCGCTCGACATGCGCGATCGGTGTCTCGGGCAGGATTCCGTGACCAAGGTTGAAGATGAACCTGCCGCCGGAGAGACCGTCGAGCAAGGCATCGATTGCCCGGTCCAGCGGCTCGCCGCCGGCAAGGAGGACAATGGGGTCGAGGTTGCCCTGGACTGCGGCGAACGGTTGTAGCGTTTCCCGGGCATAGCTCACTGGAACAGTCCAATCGATGCCGATCGCGTCGACTCCGGTTTCATGCGCATAGCGCCCGAGTCGCAATCCTGCTCCCTTCGGAAAACCAATCACCCGAGCTGCCGGAATCGCCTCGCGGACCCGACGGATGATCTCGGCGGCAGGAGCGATCGACCAGCGGTCGAAATCCCGGTCGTTCAGGATGCCAGCCCAACTGTCGAAGATTTGGACAACGTCGGCGCCCGCGCGCAACTGCCCCGTCAGGGAGATCACCGACGCCTCAATCAGATGCTCGATCAACCGCCGGAACATTTCCGGTTCCCGCGCAGCCAGCGTTCGCGCTGGCGCCTGGTCGGGTGTTCCACGCCCCGCGACCATGTAGGTCGCTACGGTCCAGGGCGCGCCGCAGAAACCGATCAGCGCCTTGTCCGGATCGAGTGCTTCCCGCACCCGCGATATGGTCTCGAACAGCGGTGCCAGCGCCATTTCTACCTGCTTGATGGCAAGTCCCGAAATGCCGGCCGCGTCAATTGGATCGAGCCGTGGCCCTTCGCCCTCGACGAAGCGAACGCTTCGGCCGAGCGCAAACGGCGTCATCAGGATATCGGAAAACAGGATCGCGCCATCGAACCCGAACCGGCGGATAGGCTGCAGCGTTACCTCCGTTGCAAGCTCCGGATTGAGGCACATATCGAGAAACGAAGGGACCTTCGACCGGATAGCGCGATATTCCGGCAGATAGCGGCCCGCCTGCCGCATCAGCCAGATGGGAGGAGGGGTCGCTACCTTTCCGTCTAGGACGGTGAGAAGGGATCGGACTGGTTCCGGGCTACGCGCTGTGCTCACAGGCTCTCTCAAAATAAAAGAGAATCTACTTTCTTCTTCTTCTTTTAGGCGGTGGATTAGCGCGGAACAGCACGATCCACAAATCGGTTCATGCGCTTGCTCGTTCTGGCTCTTTGGAGCGCCGCAGGGCAGGAATAGTGGTAGGAACGGGGATAAATCCAAACCGTGAGTGTTAACACTTCCTTAACGGTTGTCGCTTTGCGTCTCCCGATCCCATTCACAGGTCGTCCACGGCATGGGTCCGGCACAGTCTGGTATTCCGCGATTCCATCCCCCGTCGGGGAATCGACCTCATCGCGGTTTCCGTGTTGACGAAATTCACGCTCCTGGGGACGGACCAGCGCTCGACATCGCGCCGTGTCGTTCCCTCCCGGTCTCATCCACAGGCCTGGGGATAATTCAGTGAAGAACCGCGAGGGTTTCTTTCATCTCCATATGATTTCCGACTCGACCGGCGAGACCCTCATCACGGTCGCTCGTGCCGCGGCGGCGCAGTACACGCAGGTGCGGGCGGTCGAGCATGTCCACTCCCTGGTCCGCTCCACCGCCCAGCTCGACCGTGTGATCGCGGCGCTCGAGGAAAAGCCGGGCATCGTCCTCTATACGCTCGTCGACGGAATGATCGGCGGGAGGCTCGAGACCGCCTGTCGCCGGATCGGCATTCCCTGCGCCTCGGTGCTCGAACCGGTGCTGCAGATGCTCCAGGCTTATCTTGGCGAACCAGGGGCGCGACGCGTCGGCGCCCAGCACATGCTCGACGCGGAGTATTTCCGCCGGATCGACGCCCTCAACTTCACCATGATCCATGACGATGGACAGCTCGCCGGTTCGCTTGAGGACGCCGATGTCGTGCTCGTCGGCGTAAGCCGGACGTCGAAAACCCCGACGAGCATCTATCTCGCCAATCGCGGTGTAAAAGTCGCCAATGTCCCGATCGTGCCGGGGATTCCACCGCCCGCCGACCTCGAAAGCGTCAAGGGCCCGCTGGTCGTGGGGCTGACCGCGAGCGCCGAGCGTATCGTCCATCTCCGCGAGAACCGGGTGTTGTCGCTCAACGCCACCGCCCATAGCGAGACCTATGTCGACAAGGCGGCGATCGCCGCGGAGATCGCGTTTGCGAGAAAGCTCTGTGCCCGGCATGGCTGGCCGATCATCGATGTCACCCGCCGCTCGATCGAAGAGACGGCGGCGGCGATCCTCGCGCTTCGCGACGAGCGGGTGCGAGCCACCGCTCCGGCCTGATGGCGGTCATGGCGCGTGTCATCCTGGCTTCGCAAAGCACGACCCGGGTCGCGATGCTGCGGAACGCCGGGGTCGCGTTCGAGGCGCTTCCGTCCCGGGTCGATGAGCGCAGCGTCGAGGCCGCGCTCCTGGCCGCGGGTGCCTCGGCCGGCGAGATTGCCCTGGCGCTGGCCGAAGCCAAGGCCGGGGCCACCGCGAAGGCGCACCCCTCAGCCCATGTCATCGGCGCCGACCAGACGCTGGATGCCGGCGGCGAACGCTGGCACAAGCCGGCCACGCTGGAAGAAGCCCGGCATCAGCTCATGACGCTCTCCGGTCGCAGTCATCGGCTCCACTCGGCAGTGGTCGGCCTT
>JBDTOH010000673.1:0-3127 GCA_039933355.1 Gemmatimonadota bacterium
CGCGGACCGTGACGGCCGCGCCGCGCTTGTCCGCAGACTGAAAAAAAGGGGACCCGAGGGTCCCCTTCGTCGTTTCCCGAGCCCCGTGGACGGTCGTCACTCGGCGAGCAACTCGATGCGCGCGGTGTCCGCGCCATCGCCGACCCGGTGGCCGAGCTTGAGAATTCTGGTGTAGCCGCCTGGACGGGCCGCGAACCGTGGTCCGATCACGGCGAAGAGGCGCGCGAGCACGTCGCGGTCCTGAATCCGCCGCTCGACCAACCGGCGGGCATGGAGATCGCCGCGGCGGGCCAAGGTGATCAGCCGCTCCGCGTAGGGGCGCAGCTCTTTGGCCTTGGCCTGCGTGGTGACGATCTTCTCGTGCTTGAACAGACTCGCGGCCATGTTACGGAGCAGCGCCTTCTTGTGCTCCGACGTCCGGCCGAGCTGCTTCCCCTTCGCGCGGTGGCGCATCAGCCGTTCTCCTCAGCGCCCAACGCAATCCCCGACGGCGCGCTTCCGCTCTTGACGATTCGAAGGTCTCCATCGACCTCTTCGAACACCATCGCAAACCGGAGCCCTTCGCGCTGGAACAGATCGGCGATCTCGGCGACCGCCTTCTCGCCGACGTTCTTCACGTCGAGGAGCTCTTTCTCGGAGAACTCGACCAGATCCTTGAGGGTCCGGATGTTCGAGTTCTTGAGCGAGTTGAGGGTCCTGACGGTGAGCCCGAGGTCGTCGATCAAGCGGCCGAGCTTCTGACGGAGACCGCCCACGACGGCGACGGTATCCGAGGCCAATGCACGGGCCTGAGGCACTTTCCCGAAGTCGACGAAGTACCGGAAGTGCTCCTGGGCGAGCGCGGCCGCGTAGGCGATCGCGTCCTCAGGGGAGATCGTGCCGTTCGTCTCGACCATCACGGCCAGACGATCGTAGTCGGTGCGCTGACCGACGCGGGTCTCGTTGACGGTGAAATTGGCGCGCCGGACCGGATTGTAGATCGCGTCGATTCGAACCAGATCGACCGGGAGCGAGCGATCCATCGGGTGCATCTCAGACTCGACGTACCCGCGACCCTTATTGGCGTAGAGATCGCAGCTGATCTCTTTGTCGTCCTGCAACGTGAAGAGCAGGTGGTCGGGGTTGATGACTTTGACCGAGGCGCTCTCTTGAATGTCGCGGGCGTAAACCGGGCCTTTGCCTTCGCGGCGAATTCGGAGAATGGCTTCGTCGGTGTCGTCGGCGATGACCAGCGTCAGCGATTTGAGCCGCTGGACGATCTGGTGCACGTCTTCGAGAACACCTTGCACCGTCTGGTGCTCGTGCACGACGCCGTCCATCCGGAAGCCCCACACGGCCGAGCCGCGGAGGGACGACAGAAGGAGACGGCGGAGCGAGTTGCCCAAGGTGTAGCCGAACCCCCGCTCCAACGGATGGAGTCGGAACTCGGCGACGTTCGGATTGTCCTCCCGCTTCGTCATTTCGACTAAGTGCGGGCGAACCAGGCCGGTAAGATCGATGGTCATGATCCGTCCTACGTTACTTCGAGTAGAGCTCGACGATCAACTGTTCCTGCGCGTTGATCGGAATCGCATCGCGAGTCGGGAGCATGGTGATCCGCCCCACGGACTTGCTGTTGTCGACTGAGAGCCAGGTCAGGGTCGCGCCCCGAGAGGCGGCGTCCTGGGCGATTTTCACAGGTACTAATTCACGGCTGCCAACGGCCACTCGGACTTCCTGGCCGGGCTTCACGTGGTACGACGGGATGTCCACTCGCTCGCCGTTGACCTCGACATGGCCATGCCGCACGAGCTGGCGAGCACCGGGCCGGCTGGTGGCGAAGTTCATCCGGTACACGACATTATCGAGCCGGGTCTCGAGGGCGATCAACAGGTTCGTGCCCTTCACGCCCGGTTCGTGCGTGGCGAGCTCGAAGACGTTGCGGAACTGACGCTCGGAGAGGCCGTAGATCCGCTTGACCTTCTGCTTCTCGCGCAGCTGACGGGCATACTCCGACATCTTACGGCCGCCCTTGCCGCCGCTCACAGCCTGGCCGTGCTGGCCCGGCGGATAGCTCCGCCGGTCGACCGCACACTTCTCGGTCAAGCAGCGAGTGCCCTTCAAGAACAGCTTGGTGCCTTCGCGCCGACAGAGCCGGCAGACGGGTCCGGTATGACGGGACATGGCTCAGACCCTCCGCTTCTTCGGCGGACGGCAGCCGTTATGTGGAATCGGGGTGCAATCCTTGATCGACACGACGCGGAGCCCGACCGAAGCGAGAGCTTGAATCGCCGACTCGCGACCGCTGCCGGGGCCCTGCACGAGCACGTGAATGCGGCGGAGGCCGAGATTCATCGCCTCGCGTCCGACATTCTCCGCCGCAACGGTCGCGGCGAACGGCGTCGACTTCTTCGAGCCCTTGAAGCCGGCCTTACCGGCCGTGCCCCAAGCGATCGTGTTGCCGCGCAGATCGGTGATCGTGATCAGGACGTTGTTGAACGTCGCGGAGATGTGGACCATCCCCTCCGACTCCACGATCTTCTTCGAGCGCTTGCCGCCCGGCTTGCCAGTAGTGGGAGCTGTCATGGTTACTTCTTCGTCGCCTTCTTCTTGCCGGCGATGGCCCTGCGCGGGCCCTTCTTCGTCCGGGCGTTCGTGTGCGTGCGCTGACCGCGCACGGGAAGGCCCCGGCGATGCCGGATGCCGCGATAGCTGCCCGTGTCCATCAGCCGCTTGATGTTCATGGCGACTTCGGTACGGAGCGAACCCTCGGTCTTGACGGTGCGTTCGATCACCTGGCGCAGGCGGCCCACCTCGACATCGGTGAGGTCGCGGACCCTGGTGTCGGGGTTGATGCCGGTCTCGGTGAGCAGCTTCATGCTCGTCACGCGACCGATGCCGTAGATGTAGGTCAGGCCGATTTCGACGCGCTTCTCGCGCGGAAGGTCTACGCCAGCAATACGCGCCATGCTCAGCCCTGCCGCTGCTTGTGCTTGGGCGTGCGCTTGCAGATGATGCGCGTCACACCGCGACGCTTCACCACTCGGCAGCTCTCACAGATCGGCTTCACACTCGAACGAACCTTCACTGCATTTCTCCGGACCCGGGTTTGCGGGATAGCAGGGAATGATAGGGCCGGAGCTGGCAG
>JBDTOH010000674.1:0-3116 GCA_039933355.1 Gemmatimonadota bacterium
CCGCCGGCAATCTAGTGCTGCCGGGCTTGATCGATCTGCACGCGCACGTATACCCGCAGGGCACCGCGCTCGGATTGCCAGCCGATGAATTGGTGCCCTACACCGCGACTACGACATATGTGTCGGCGGGCGATGCGGGCGCCGGCAATTTCTCGGCGCTGCGCCACTACATCATCGCGCAGGCGCGCTCCCGGATCTTCGCGTTCGTGCACATTTCGCGCATCGGGCTCGCCGGCTTTCCGGTCGGCGAAGCGCTCAACATCGATTACGCCGACGTGGATGCAGCCGCGAAGACCGTCGCGGAGAATGCGGATGTCGTGTTGGGCGTGAAGGTTCGAGTATCGAAAAGCGTCGTCGGGGCCAACGGTCTCGAACCGCTCGATCGGGCCATCGCCGCCGCCGCCCTCGCGGGCGGTGGGGCTCGCGTGCTGTGTCACATCGGCGACGCGCCCGGTGATCTCTCCGCAGTGCTCGACCGGCTTCGCCCTGGCGACATCCTCACCCACACCTACAGCGGGGCGGGGAATAACGTGGTCCAGGAAGGCAGAGTCCTGCCGGCCGCCTTGGCCGCGCAGCAACGCGGGGTGGTCATAGACGTCGGACATGGCGGTGGCAGCTTCGACTTCAAGATCGCGGAAGCGGCCATGGCGCAGGGTCTATTGCCAGATACGATCAGTAGCGACATCCACGCGGTGAGCGGCAACACGCCCGGCCGGCCGTACCTACCATGGGTCATGAGCAAATTTCTCAGCCTCGGGCTGGATCTCGAGCGCGTCGTCGCTATGGCCACGCTCAATCCGGCGCGCATCATCGACCGGGTCGAAAAGCTCGGAACATTGCAGATCGGCGCGCCGGCGGACGTCTCCATCTTGCGGCTGATCGAAGCGCCGGTGGACTTCGTGGATACCCGCGGGAATCTTCGCTCCGGCAGCCGATGGCTCGAGCCGGTCCAGACCGTTCGTGCCGGGCGGCCTTTCGGACGCCCGTACCCGATGCCATTCGCCTATCCCTGAACGGCCGCAGGATTTCCCGGTTGTCCGGGCGTACCCTAAAGTCGTATTCGACGACGACAACGAGGAGACCGCGGTGATCGATCTGTACTTCGCACCGACTGCCAATGGCTATCGCGCTTCGGTCGCTCTCGAGGAATGTGGGCTGCCCTATCGCATCCACAAGCTCGACATTGGCAAGGGCGAAACGCGTACGCCGGAATTCCTCAAGTTAAATCCGGCGGGACTGATCCCCGTGATCGTCGATGACAAGGGTCCGGGCGGCCAACCGATGACCTTGTCGCAGTCGACGGCGATCATCCTGTACGCTGCGGAAAAGTCGGGCCGCTTCCTCGCGCGCGAAGGCTCGAACCGTTATCTGACGCTGCAATGGCTGACCCAGGCCGCGAGCGATGTGGCAGGTACCAGCGGAGCCATATTCCGGGTTGAGAATTCGGTGCCGGAGAAGAACGTCACGATCGCGGATTATTTCAAGAACCGGTTGCTCAATTTCTTTCGCGATTGCGATCGTGGGCTCGAGGGGCGCGAGTTCCTCGCCGGAGAGATCAGCGTAGCCGACCTCATGCTTTATCCGGGTTTTGCTGCGCGAAAGGCTCTCGTGGATAGCGCCGGGGGCTTTGCCAACCTGCAGCGATGGGGCGCCGCGATGGCCGCTCGCCCTGCGGTCCAGCGGGGCATGAATCCTGGAGGCTGATCGACCATGGGACTGTTCGCTGGTAAACGCCCCGGCGACCTCGGGGTTCGAGATGGAAAACTGAAGCCGCCGCCCGCCTCGCCCAACTGCGTGAGCAGCCAGGCGAGCGGTGGCTATCACGCGATTGCCCCGCTCGCGTACCGTGGCAGCGCCGAGACCGCGATGAAGGCGCTGGCGGATATCGTTCGAGCGACGCCTCGCACGAACATCGTCTCCCAGACCCACGACTACCTGTACGCCGAGTACCAGAGCGCGCTCGTAGGATTCGTCGACGACGTCGAGTTCTGGTTCCCGCCCGGCGGACAGATCATCCACGTGCGGTCGGCCTCAAGGCTCGGTCACAGCGATCTCGGGGCCAACCGAAAACGGATCGAGGATGTCCGCACCCGACTCGGCGCCGCAGGCGTCTGACGGGTAGCGGAATTTCGCTCGCCGGATCCGACCGCCTGCTAGCCTAGAGCGGCGCGGGTCGCGGCAGCAGCGTGCTGAAACGGCGCGCGAGGCCGTTGCCGATCCGCGCCAGCAGGGGAAGCGACGCTTCCCTGACTGAGAGCGTGGTCGCTTCGAGCGCAGTGACCAGAGTCAGCCCCGCGTAATCGATCGTATGCGATTCGCCTGCGCCGACGATGAAATCCTTGACGTAGTTGTCCTGCGTAATCCATAGGGCGCCGGTCAGACACGTGATGCGTACACCCTTTGCGTCGCGGACGGCGATCATGCCATCGCGGGCCAGGACCAGACTGGAAGCTTGCAGTTCGATGTTCATGGCAGCTCCTTTTCGTGCGAGCTCCGGAGGGTCGGGTTGACCGCACCGGCATTCGCGAGAATCATTGCAACGTGGATTCTCCAGGCTCTTTTTAGTAGGTACAAACGAGAAATCGGAATGTGTGTCATGACGTGCTCGCATGGCTGAGACGCCGCGCCGCCTGCCCTCCCTGGATTTGCTGAAAGGTTTCGAATCGGCTGCGCGTCATCTCAACTTCACCCACGCAGCGGACGAGTTGTATCTGACGCAGTCGGCCGTGAGCCGCCAGATCCAGACCCTGGAAGAAAGCCTCGGAGTGAAGCTGTTCATCCGTCAGCGCCGCGGCCTTGTCCTGACGGCGGAGGGGCAGCGGCTGCGGGAGGGCGTCCAGGCCGCCTTGTCCCAGCTTCGCGATGCCATCGAAAGCCTCACACCGCGCAGTGCGCCGCGAGGGGTCACCGTGACCTCGACCATGGCATTCTCGTCGCTATGGCTGATTCCGCGCCTCGGGAAATTTCAGCAACTGCACCCCGATGTGGACGTCCGAATCGCAGCCAATGATCGCGTGCTCGATCTCGACCGGGAGCACATCGATGTGTCCGTCCGCTACATCTCGGACGAAACCCCGCCGCCCGACGGCCAGTGGCTGTTCCAGGAAGAACTGGTG
>JBDTOH010000675.1:0-3107 GCA_039933355.1 Gemmatimonadota bacterium
CCCCGAGCCCGAGCGCGGCTTCGCGCTGGGAGGCGGGCACCGCATTCAGCACCTCGCGCGACACCGACATGATGTAGGGCATCACCATGATCGCGAGGATGATTCCCGCGGCGAGCATGGAGTTGCCGTAGATCGGCCCTTTGAAGAGCGGCAGGAAGCCAAACACGTCGCGGAGAAACGGAAAGACGTGGAGGCGAAGAACGGGGATCAGGACGAAGATGCCCCACAGGCCGTAGACGACGCTCGGAATCGCCGCGAGCAGCTCGATGATGAACGAGATCGGCGTCCGGATCGCTTTGGGCGCGAACTCGGTCAGGAAGATCGCCACGCCGAGCGAGAGCGGCACCGCGATGATCAGGGCTATCACCGAGGAGAGGAGGGTGCCGAAGATGAGCGGGGCAGCGCCGAACTTCTCCGCCACCGGGTCCCAGATACTGTCCGTGATGAAGCTGAGGCCAAAGCGATGGACCGCGAGGGCCGCGCTCTGGTAGAGCTCGACCACCAGAAATACCAGCAGCGTGGGGATGGCGAGCGCGGCGATGGCCAGCAGGACCTTGAACACCGTGTCGCCGACGTTCCGGCCCTCGAGCACCGGCGCGGCCGTCAAGATCCTCGTCCGAAGCGGGGTCGGAGTCGCCGTCATTGTGGGCCGGTCAGCAGTGCGATCATGACCCGTTTTCCTAGAGCCCCGGTAGCTGAGCACCGAGGCGGGTTTGGTCGAGCGACATGGGCGTCACGGGGGACGGCCGGTCGGACAGAAGGCTCACGTCGCTCCGCAGGTAACGGGTAACGTCGGTGTAACGGTTGGGTAACGTGGGCGGTGGACTGATGGTGCGACGGCGGATCGCCGGCTGCCCGCGGCCCTGCGCGTCGGCGCGCATCTGGGCAGGGGGAAGGACGGATCAATCGGATTTGGGCGGATACATCGGATCGATCGCTGCCGTTCGGGCTCCGCCCGTCACGCTGAGGCGGGTCGCTTGTAGTGCGCAAGATGAAGTTCCGGGCTCCTTGGTGTCTCCTGCCTAGGCTCGGCCAGGAACGCTCCCGAAGGGATCGGCCTCTGCGATGATGGCGCCCGGTGCCGCGAGGGGCGGCGCTCTTGTAGTTGCAGTGAACGACGCAGGAGCCGGCCTCGCGGGGGAGGCGCTAGCCTTCACACGACGGGGGCTGCCGCAGTATTGACGGCGCTGATCAACGCGCGTGGCCATCCAGATGTAGCAGCATTTCCAGTGAAGGGGGGCCTGTGAGCGATCCGCCGACGAGCGCAGCCCACGCGTTGTAGGAGCAGGTTGAGGCAACACTAGCCCAGAGTCTGCAGTCGCGTGCCGAGGCGAGGCGGAAGACCTCCGAATACAGGTCGCGGCTCGAGCGACTGGTTGATCCTGACTTGATCTATCATCAAGGCGTCGACGCCACCGTCGCGGCAGTCGCAAGGGGCGGTTACGAGACGAACCCGCAGCAATCTCCGACGCCCGATCCGTGGGGCAACCTTCTTCACCTCCGAGACTACTCAGGCAGCTGAGCCGCCTTCCGGACGGTGGTCAGACGACGGAACCGCCGCGAACCCAAAACGACCGAAGGCCAAGGCAATTAGCCCTGGCCTTGGTACGCTTCTGCTATCCGCCGACTAGACGATCGGCTTCCCCTCTGCCTTGAGCGTCTTGATCCGCTCCTGGATCAGCGCTACGACCGGCTTCGGCAGCGGCGAATACGAGAGGTCGCTCGCCATCTTTTGCGCCTCGTCCGTGATCATCCACGCCAGGAAATCCCGCAGCGCCTTCGCCTTCGCCTTGTCCTTCGTGTCGGGCCGGATCAGAAGCCACGTGAACGAGGAGATCGGATATGACTCGGCGCCCGGCGCGTTCGTGATCGAGACCCGGAAGTCCGTATTCGGAGCGAACTTTGCGCTGGCCGCGGCGTTCGTCACCGTGGTGAGTGACGGAGTGACCAGCTTGCCGTCCGCATTCTTGACCTGCGCGTAGCCGAGCTTGTTGGCAACCGCGTAGATCAGCTCGACGTAGCCGACGGCGCCCTCGGTCTGCTTCACGAGCTGGGTCACGCCTTCGTTGCCCTTACCACCCAAACCCGCCGGCCAGTTGACCGACTGCGCGTTCCCGACCTTTTCCTTCCACTCCGGTGAGACCTTGCTGATGTAGTCGGTGAAGATGTAGCTCGTCCCTGACCCGTCCGAACGGTGGACCACGATCAGATCCTGGTTCGGGAGGCTCGCGCCGGCGTTGAGCGCCGCGATCCGCTTGTCGTTCCACTTGGTGATCTTGCCGAGGAAGATGTCGGCGATCGTGGCACCGTCGAGCTTGAGCGGGGTGGCGCCGAGGCTGGGCAGGTTGTAGGTCAGCACGACGGCACCTAACACGGTCGGAATGTGGAGCACCTTACCCTGGACCGCGCTCATCTGATCCGCGGTCATCGGCCCGTCGGTCGCGCCGAAATCCACCGTGCCTTCGGTGAACTGGCGGATCCCGCCTCCCGAGCCGATCGACTGGTAGTTGACCTGGACGCTGGTCTTCTTGTTGTAGGCGTCGAACCACTTCGTGTAGATCGGGTTCGGGAACGTGGCGCCCGCGCCGGTCAACGACTGCGCTCGGCAAGCACCGGCCCCCGCGATCAGGGCGGCGCCGACCAACGAGACTGCTAGCGTGCGAGACATGAAACCTCCATGCAAAGTGAAAGCGCTAGAATACGAACTGAATCTGGAACAACGCCGACGAACGAACCGCTTCCTGGGCCGGCGTGGCGGTACCCTGGTACGACAGGTGATCGAGATCGAGCAGCACCCTGAGGTTGCTCGAGACGGCGTAGGCCCCGCCGAAGATGTACCGCGTCTGGCGGTCATTGGCGACATCCGTATTAGGATCTGTCGAATCGACCCGGCCGATGATCTGGAGCTTCGTCTTCGGCACTCGGAGCACGCCGAAGACGCTGATCAGCCGCCCCGGCTTGAGGGGTGTCGCGGCCGTGGGCGGTGTGGTGACCGCTGGAATCACGCTGTCTCGCGCCCCCGCAAGCTCGGCCGCGAGCGTCAGCGCCTTCGACCGATACGACAGCATCCCGATAAAACGCTTCCGCGTTCCACCGCCCGTGGGCTT
>JBDTOH010000676.1:0-3104 GCA_039933355.1 Gemmatimonadota bacterium
CTCGACACTTCCTCTAGTCCTGTCGTTAGGAGGCGCGCATGAAATTCAGCTGGCTGCCATCGCGGCGTCGTGAGCGAGGGACGGATGCGCGGGCCGCGTCCCGGTATCGCGCGTCGTCGCAAGTTGCCAGCGTCGGGCACGGCGACAAGGTGGTGCTCCTCGATCTCAGGTCAGAGCAGTACTACTCACTTGACGATGTCGGCGCGAGAATTTGGCACATCATGGCGGAGACGCCGTCCTCTGAAGAGATCGCCGCGAAGCTCGCCGAAGCATACGATGCGCCGGTGGACATTATCCGCCAGGACGTCGATGCGTTCGTCAACGGTCTCGTCCGTGACCGGCTGGTTGAAAAAGTCTGATGGCAAGCCGCGCCGACCGTCCGAGCTTCCTGTTCTGCCTGGCTGTTTTGGCCACGACACGGCTCAGCCTCCGAGCCTTGGGCTTTCGGCGGACGATCCGCTTCGCGAAGCGTTTCGCGGAGCGCGGCTCTACGGGTAAGACCGCTGGGTCACCGGCCGAGTCGGCCCAGGCGATCATCACGGCCGCGGCGTTTTTCCCAGGCCGCGCAGTGTGCCTCGAACAATCGGTGGCGCTGTATATCGTGCTCCGCCGGCGCGGTCACCCCGCGGCGCTTCGGATCGGCGTCCAGCCGTATCCGTTCCAGGCTCACGCGTGGATCGAGCTCGACGGCCGCGCGCTGTTCGAGAACGAGGAAGTCCTTCACAAGTACGTGCCGTTTCCCGAGGCCTTCGCGTGAACCCGTTCCTTTCGGTCGTCGACCTCTCCGGTGCCGCAGTCGGCATGGACGTGATCGCCGCGGCGCTGCCGGGCCTCGGCTCTGCAGACGGACGCGCCGAGGTGGTCTTCGACGGTTGCTGGGCCGGGGCGCTGGTGCCGGCGGGGCAGCTGAGCCGGCCGGCGATCGCCCAGCGGCACGGGATCGTTGTCGTCGGCACGGTGCGGCTCACGAACCGGCGTACGCTGCCCGGCGCGCGGGCCGGCGCCGGCACGCTCGGCGATCTCAATGCGGTCATCGATCACTACCTCCGTCGCGGCACTGCCGGAGTTCGAGACCTCATCGGAGATTTCGCCTTCGTTCTGTGGGATTCCCGGCGCAATCTCCTCCTCGCAGCGCGCGACGCGCTCGGAGTCAAGCCGCTCTTCTTCCAGCAGCACGGCTCCAGGCTCGTGGTGGCATCGCATCTCGAGTGCTTCGAGACGGGTCAGTACGACACCGACTTCATCGGGCACTTTTTGATCGGGGCGCCCTCAGCCACGAGTCGCACCATCTTCTCCGGGATCACTCGGCTCAAGCCCGGCTCGATGCTCGTGGCGCGGGGCCAGAGCGTGACCGTCGAGACCTACTGGAGCGCGGCGGAGTTCGTCCCGACGAGTGGACCGCGCGACGAGGCCGAAGCGGCCGAAGAGTTCCGGCGCTTGTTCGAAGAAGCTGTGACCGGCGCGCTCGAGGATGGCGTTCCCGCCTGGGGGCACTTGTCCGGCGGGCTCGACTCCTCGTCTGTGATCGGAATGGCCAGCCTCCTCGCGAGCCAGGGAAAAATCTCGCGCGGCCTCGCCGGCACGGTCACCGTTGTCGACTCCCTCGCCGAGGGCGACGAGACCCGCTATTCCAATACGATGGTGGAGCGATACGGGCTCCGTAACGAGCGGGTCACCGATTACTGGGCGTGGCAAGCGGACGAGAAGGGCGCGCCGGGCTATCGGGAGCCGCAGGCGTTCCTGCCGTTCTACGCGCGGAATCGCGAGATCAACCGCATCGTTCGGGATGGCGGCGGGCAGGTTGTGTTGAGCGGCTTTGGGTCCGATCACTATCTCGCAGGTCGCGACCTTTTCGTCGCCGACCTCATAGCCTCGGGCCGAATCAAGGCGGCCATCTCCGCGACGACTGATCTCGCGGTCGCAACCCGGCAATCGTTCTGGCGCCTGGGTTTTCAGAACGGTGTGTATCCGCTCCTTCCCGCCTCGCTCCAGCGCCGATGGAAGCAGGAGCACGCGTCGGTGCCCTCCTGGATCACGCCCGAGCTCGCGAAGCGTTGCAACCTCCAGGACAAGTTGCTCCGGCTCGATCAGCCGACGACCGGCCACGGTCGTTGCGCCGACGCCATCGCGACTGAGATGGAATGCCTCGATCTCTCGCTCGAGCGCGGGATCTCCGAAGAGGGGCTCGAGATGCGGTACCCCTTTCTTCATCGTCCGCTGGTCGAGTTCGGGCTTGCGCTTCCTCCTATTCTGCGCGCCCGTCCCAATCAAGCGAAGTGGATCCTTCGCGAAGCGCTCAAGGACGTGCTTCCGGAGAAGATTCGTACCCGGCCCGGCAAGGGCGGGATCGACGGGCGGATCGTCTGGTCATTCCAGCGCGAGCGTCCCGTGCTCGAAAAATTAGTTACACAGTCCCATCTGGCTGAGCTCGGTTTGGTCCGCCGCGAAGCCTTGGCCGCTGCCCTCCAGGCAGCCTGCCGTGGTCAGGTGGTTTTGCTAGGACCGTTGTTTGTGACGTTGGCTATGGAGACATGGTTCGCGGTTCGATCTGGTTGGTGGTCCCACAATGTAGGACAGTCCCCTAGTGTAGCACAGGCCCTTTTCCCCACGAGCCGCACCCAATGGGTCGGCCCACAAGAGGAGTTCGTTTATGTCTAAGCTTCAGTATTCCAAGCCGTCCGTCACCCGCATGGGCCCCGTTACCGAGAAGACCGAGGGTGGGTTTCTCATCGTCCGCATGGAAATGATGAGCTATCGCGCCTAGCACCCGATTTCGGGCATAACGTCAGCCAATTCGTTCGAGCGTCCTGGCCAGTTGAGAGACCAGGACGCCCGAGCTTGGTCGCGTTGGGATACCTAACCATTCCCCCTGACGACCCGAGGTTCTAGATTCGACGGGTGGCTTCTGCCTCCCAGTACCTGGCTTGGCTCATCCTGAGTAGGCGCCCATCGGCGCGAACTCCGTGAACGTCCCCCGCTCCGTCAGCGCCCGCCCCAGCTCGACGACGGGGCTGACGCCCTCCTCCATCCGTCGGTACGACTTGTACAGCAGACGCTGCCCGAACACGAGCACGAAGCAAGAATGCGCCGCGACGGCAGGTGGC
>JBDTOH010000677.1:0-3096 GCA_039933355.1 Gemmatimonadota bacterium
CTCGCCTTCCTCGAACGCGTCTTCCACAAGCTGATGCTGAACTTCACCTGGTGGGTCAACCGCAAGGATGCGGAGGGCCGCAACGTGTTCCAGGGCGGCTTCCTCGGCCTCGACAACATCGGCGTGTTCGACCGCGGCGCGCCGCTCCCCACCGGCGGCTATATCAACCAGGCGGACGGGACCGCCTGGATGGCGATGTACTCGCTCAACATGATGCGGATCGCGCTCGAGCTGGCGATGCATAACAGGGTATACGAAGACGTCGCCAGCAAGTTCTTCGAGCACTTCCTCAGCATCGCCAAGGCGATGACGAACATCGGCAACGCCGCCATCGGGCTCTGGGACGGCGACGACCAGTTCTACTACGACGTCCTCAGCCTGCCGGACGGGTCGAGCGTGCCGCTCAGGCTTCGCTCGATGGTGGGGCTGATCCCGCTCTTCGCGGTGGAGACGATCGACCAGGCCCAGCTCGACGCCTGCCCGGGCTTCGCCAAGCGGCTCGACTGGTATCTCAACTACCGTCCCGATCTCGCCGAGCTGGTCGGTAAGTGGCACGTGCCCGGCAAGGGCGACCGCCGGCTCCTCTCGCTCGTCCCCGGCGAGCGGATCAAGCCGATCCTGAGCCGGCTCCTCGACGAGACCGAGTTCCTCTCTGACTACGGGGTCCGCGCCCTCTCGCGCGCCTACCACGACCATCCCTTCGTCTTCAACGTCGGCGACCATCAGCTCAGCGTGAGCTATCAGCCCGGCGAGTCCGACTCCGGCTTGTTCGGCGGGAACTCCAACTGGCGCGGTCCGATCTGGATGCCGGTCAACTATCTCCTGATCGAATCGCTCCAGCGGTTCCACTACTACTACGACGATCAGCTGATGATCGAGTGCCCGACCGGCTCGGGCCGCCATCTGACGCTCGACCAAGTCGCGGCCGAGCTGACGCGCCGCCTGACGTCGATCTTCAAGGCCGACAGCGCCGGGCGCCGGCCCGTCCTGGCCAATCATCCGAAGCTCGAGACCGACCCACACTTCCGGGACTACGTCCTGTTTCACGAGTACTTCCACGGCGACACCGGGCGAGGAGTCGGTGCGTCGCATCAGACCGGCTGGACCGGCCTCATCGCCAAGCTGCTGATGCCGCGGGTGGTCGAGGGCCCGTCCGCGGAAGTCGCCGCGGCGCACCGCGCCGCTCAGCACCGGGTCAAGCCGGTGTCTGAATGAGCGCACCCCTTCCATAGTCATGAGCGCTCCTCCCGAATCCGAATGGCTCGAGACCGACGGGTTAGGCGGGTTCACGATGGGCACGGTCGGCGGGATCCGAACCCGCCGGTACCACGCACTCCTTACCGTTGCCCTCACGCCGCCGACCGGCCGCGTCGTGCTGGTGAGCGGGTTCGACGCGTGGCTCGAGCGACCCCGGCCGGAAGTGACCGTCCCCCGACCCGACTATCTGACGGTCCAGCGATACGCTCCGGATGTTACGGCCGGCTCGTTCGATCGCGTCGCCGAGTTCGATCTCGCGCCCTGGCCGACCTGGACCTTCCGCTTCGCCGACGGGATGGCAGTCGAGCAGGAGCTGTTCGTCACGCGCGGCCGGCCGGTGGTGGCAATCAGGTGGCGCCTGGTCCGGCCCGCCCCCGGCGTGCGATTGGTCGTCCGACCGTTCCTTGCCGGACGCGATGTCCATGCGCTGCTCCGGGCAAGCCCGGAATTCCGCTTCGAGGCCGCCGTTTCGCCCGGGCGGGTCGAGTGGCATCCCTCGGCCGGGCTTCCCGCGATTGTGAGCGTGCATAACGGTCGCTACGATCATGCGCCCGAGTGGTACCGCCGGTTCCAGCTCGACGAGGAACGGGCCCGCGGGTTCGACTTTCTGGAGGACGCGGGGTCGCCCGGCGTGCTCTCCTGGGATCTCTCCGCCGGTGATGCCGTGTGGATCCTCGGCGCCGGCTCCGTGCCCGCTGATGCCTACCCGGTCCTTCGACGCCGGGAGCTGGCTCGACGGCGCCGGCAGCCGGCCGGGTTCGACCGCTATGCCGAAGCGTATCTCGTCCAGCGAGGAAAGGGCCGGACGATCATCGCGGGCTACCCGTGGTTCACCGACTGGGGCCGCGACACGTTCATCGCGCTTCGCGGTCTCTGCCTCGCTCGGGGCGGGGTCGAGCAGGCGAAGCAGATCCTTCTCGAGTGGGCCGGGACCGTGTCGGAGGGGATGCTGCCTAACCGGTTCCCCGACCACGGCGGCGAGCCCGAGTTCAACGCCGTCGACGCGTCGCTCTGGTATGTCATCGCGGTGCAGGAGCTCCTCGAGGCCGCGGCGGACGGAAAGCGGATCACCGGTCCGGAGCGCGTCGCGCTGCTCCGTGCGGTGAGGTCGATCGTCGAGGGATACTCCGCCGGCACTCGCTATGGAATCCGGATGGACGCCGATGGGCTCCTCGCCGCCGGCGTGCCCGGCGTTCAGCTGACGTGGATGGACGCGAAGATCGACGATTGGGTCGTCACGCCGCGGATCGGGAAACCGGTCGAAGTCCAGGCGCTGTGGATCAACGCGCTCCGAATCGCCGGCGAGCTCGATCCACGCTGGAGAATCGCTGCCGACAGAGCTTCCCATGCCTTCGAGCGACGGTTCTGGAATGAGGAGCGGCAGTGTTTGTTCGACGTGGTCGACGCCGATCACGAGGCCGGGAAGACAGATGCCGCATTCCGTCCCAACCAGATCTTCGCGGTGGGAGGCTTGCCCCACGCGTTGCTCGACGGCGCCCGCGCCCGGCAAATAGTCGATGCGGTTGAACGGGAGCTGGTGACGCCGATGGGGCTCCGGAGCCTGGCGCGCGGGGAACCGGGTTATGTCGCCCACTATCGCGGCGGACCCCGGGAGCGCGACGCGGCCTTTCATCAAGGCACGGTCTGGCCGTGGCTCTTAGGCCCGTTCGTCGAAGCGTGGCTCCGGGTCCACGGTGACACGCCGGAGCGACGGGCCGTGGCGCGGCGCCGCTTTCTCGAGCCGCTCATCGCCCACCTCGGCCAAGCGGGGCTCGGTCACGTGTCCGAGGTCGCGGATGCCGAGCCCCCGTTTACGCCGGGCGGATGTCCGTTCCAGGC
>JBDTOH010000678.1:0-3085 GCA_039933355.1 Gemmatimonadota bacterium
CTTGCGGTCGAAGCCCACGACTTGCTCGAAGCGGCCGGTGAACCGCTCCATCACGTCCTGGCCGATTTCGCCGTTCGCGCCGGTGACAAGAATGAGCCCGCGCTCCTGTGTCATCGCGGGAAATCCTCGAAGGGAGCCGGGATCAACCTCGTCGCGTCACTCAACTGCCATTCCCGCTCCGGTTCCTTCGGATCAGGCTGTACACCAGAAACCCGATCACGATGAGCACGATCCAGAACCCCCAGCCAAACGGGCTCATACCGAAAAAATGGCTATTGTTGAACTGGTGCATGAGGCTACTCCCTAATGCTTGTGAGATGGTGTGGGTCTTATCATCCGTGCTTCATGACGCTTCCGTGGTGCCGTGTACGGCACGCTCTCACTCCAGGTGAAGTGCTCGTACACACCGGACCAGTACAAACCGAATGTGAAGCCGAACAACAACTCCTCGAGCGGGATGCCATACACCAGCCCTCCTCGCAGGGCGGAAAGATTCCAGACGGCCGCGATGTAGCCGGGCGCGAGCCACTTGAGCCCCAGCATGAACACAGCATAGAGACCAAGGAAGAGGATCCCGCCGAGGAGTGTATTGGTCCTGAGCCCAGGGCGGCAAAGGACCGACGCGATTGCGCCGACCCCGAGGACCGCGATGGACGGGTAGATGGGATTCCATGGCAGGAAGTACAGCGGCACGAACGAAGCGATTGGGACGATGAGGGCCGCCAGGTGGAACCGATGAAGCGGCTCCTTGCGTGCCGCAGCGGAAGCCGGCACGAAATGATGATGGGCGAGCCCATGATACACGGCCGCCCCGATGCCCCCGACGGCAAATGCGAAGATGAAACTCTCGATGTCGAATCCGGTCCGCCGCGCCAGCTCGAAGAGACTGGGCGGATTCCAGTACACCGGCACGAAGAGCGGTTCAGTGAGCCCGAGCAGTGTGGTGGCAACGCTGCTGCGCCACATCACGCTCCGGAGCCTTGGATAGGCCAGATAGAGCACGATCCAGGGAATCAGGAAGGCGCTCGACCAGATCAGCCACGCATAGTGCTGGCTCACGACCCACTCCCCCAGCGGTCAGGCCTACGGCTGGGAATGTCCGCCGAGAGCGCCCTCAGGCCGCCTTCGGCTGATATCCGGCCTGGGTGATAGCCGCACGGACCGCTTCCGCGCTGGTAACCGCCGGATCGAAGCTCACGGTCGCGGCCCCGACCTTCACATCTTCGACCTGCACCCCGGGAAGATGGGTCAACGCCTTGCGGACGTTGGCGATACAGCCGCCGCAGCTCATGCCGGCGATGGGAATCGAGATGCGTTGCATGGGAGTCTCCAGTGTAAAGCGTTGGGAAAGTGTCGAAGTGCCCGCGTATCTCGACCCCGATCAGCGGGGCGGGCGCTGCGCCGAGGTCCGTGCGTCCGACCGAAACTTGCTCGGCCCCTCCGAGGAGTGGCGGCTGTGTACGGACGGTGGAACCCATGAAGGACATTTCAAGAGAGGCACCTGAAGTTAGCCGGCAAAGGTTAAGGAATACTTAGAATATGGTTATGATTCCTTGAACTCGCTGTTTTGGGATACCACGTCGTTGGCATTCCAGGTCCAGTCGCGAATCTCCGGCAGGTCCTGGCCATGCCGACGGATGTACTGGGCGTGTTCGGCCAGCTTGTCGTGGACCGCTCGGACCAGGGCCGCGGCGCGTAGGCTCCCGCCGGGAACCCGACGGACGACATCGTTCACCAGGTGGAAGCGATCCAGGTCGTTGCGCACGACCATGTCAAACGGTGTGGTGGTGGTTCCCTCTTCCTTGTAGCCCCGGACGTGCAGGTTCGGGTGATTGGTGCGACGATAGGTCAGGCGATGGATCAACCACGGGTACCCGTGGTAGGCGAACACGATCGGCTTGTCTCGGGTGAACAGGGCGTCGAAGTCCTCGTCACTCAGCCCGTGCGGATGCTCGATCTGAGGCTGGAGTGTCATCAAGTCCACCACGTTGACGACGCGAACCTTCAACTCAGGCCAGTGGTGACGAAGCAGTTGCACCGCCGCGAGTGTTTCCAGCGTCGGGACGTCGCCGGCGCAGGCCATCACCACGTCGGGCTCGCCGCCACCATCGTTGCCGGCCCACTCCCAGGCGCCGATTCCGGCGGCACAATGCCGCTCGGCCGCCGCCAGATCGAGCCACTGGATCGCCGGCGCCTTGCCCGCCACGATCACGTTGATGTAGTGGCGGCTTCGCAGGCAGTGGTCCGTCACCGACAGCAGGGTGTTCGCGTCGGGCGGGAGGTAGACCCGGACGACATCGGCCTTCTTGTTGACGACGTGGTCGATGAAGCCGGGGTCCTGATGACTGAAACCGTTGTGATCCTGCTGCCACACGTGCGAGGTCAGCAGATAGGTCAGCGAGGCGATGGACCGCCGCCAGGGAACCTCGCGCGAGACCTTGAGCCACTTGGCGTGCTGGTTGAACATGGAGTCCACGATGTGAACGAAGGCCTCGTAGCAGGAGAACAGCCCATGCCGCCCCGTCAGCAGATAGCCCTCCAGCCAGCCCTGGCAGAGATGCTCGCTCAAGACCTCCATCACCCGGCCGCCGGGAGAAAGGTGGTCGTCGCCCGGCAGGATCTCGCCCATGAAGGTGCGGTCGGTGACCTCGAACAGAGCCGTCAGACGATTGGAGGCGGTTTCGTCCGGGCCGAAAACGCGGAAATTCCGGGTCGGCAGGTTCAGCCTCATTACGTCGCGGAGGAAGCCGCCCATCACTCGAGTCGCCTCGGCCGTCACCGCACCGGGCCGGACGACCGCCACGGCGTAGTCCCGGAAGTCCGGCAGCGTGAGATCGCGGAGGAGCAGTCCGCCGTTGGCGTGCGGGTTAGACCCCACCCGCCGGTCACCCTCAGGCCGGAGAGCCGCGAGCTCCGGAACGAGACGGCCCTCCTGATCGAACAGTTCCTGGGGCCGATAACTCCTCATCCACTCTTCGAGCAGACGCAGGTGGGAGGGATCGTTGGCCAGATTCGCGAGGGGCACCTGGTGGGACCGCCAGGTTCCTTCAGTCTTGAGGCCGTCCACCTCTTTCGGCCCGGTCCA
>JBDTOH010000679.1:0-3084 GCA_039933355.1 Gemmatimonadota bacterium
GCAGTGGCGGTGACGGTCTTCGAGACCGAGGCGATGTTCTGAAGGCTGCGATCTGGGTTCATGGGTGTGCGGCGGGCGATGTTCGCCCAGCCGTAGCCGTGAGACCAGACTACCGAGCCTTTCTTGACGATTGCGGCCGAGAGACCGGGAAGCTTCCGCGCGCGCATAACGCCTTCGATCCAGGCGTCGAGGTCGTCCGACCCGGTCCGCCCGAGGCGAAACGAGTGCGCGCCGACGGCTGCGGCCGCGGTGAGATTTAGCCATTCACGTCGAGTGTAGCTCGGCACGGGTCGGTCTCCGTTTCGATCGCAATCTAACCGGTTCGATCGGCGAGCCCGTGCGTGGGATCAGATTCGTTGCGTCGCGCGAGGTGCTTCCTCTCTCCCCGCACGGCGGATATTGTTCGATCGAACGCGTCGACAAGGAGCTCCCGATTGGATCGCATCGCATCGCTTGGCGCCGCTCTCGGCCTGATTGTGGCGTGGCCTCTCATCGCGCAGCCGGTGGCGATCGCGGTCCACCCGGCCCGGCCTCTGATCGAGCGGAGCAGCTGCTGTCAATTCCTCAACTTCGATTTCGTCCTCACAAACCCCGGTGAGGAGCCCTCCGAGCTGTTCGAGATCCGGGTCACCGGCCTCGACCAGGTCGGTGGCGTCCTGTTTACTCGGCGCCTCCACGGTCAAGCGGTCATGCCCGGGATCCTCACGATTCCAAAGCGGATCGTGCCCGCCAAGGGCGAGATCCCCATCCTCAATCCCTTTCATACCCTCGACGGCAGTCTCCGGATCGCGCGGCTTGACTACTTGTTTCAGCTTCGTCGGGGCGACCGGGTCGACTCGGTAGCGGTCCAGGTCGAGCCCAAGGAGTATCGGACGAAGACCCGGCTGGTGATTCCGGTGGTGGGGCGGGTGCTGGTCTGGGACGGGCACGAGTTCTACGCCCATCATCGCCGGCTCGACATCACCCGGTTCAAAGACACCGAGATGAAGCAGTTCGATCGCTATGCCTATGACCTCACGCTGGTCGATGAGCGCGGTGAGGTTCGAAAGCAAGGCGATTCCGGACCGACTACCGTATTCGGCTGGCAAGCGCCGATCGTGGCGCCGGGTGACGGCATGGTGATCGACGCCGAGCAGGACGTCGCCGATCAGCTGCCGGGGATGCCGCCGTTCGATGAAGCGGCGGTCGGGACGGACTATCGCAAGCTCCTCGGTAATTTCGTGATCATCGATCACCAAAACGGCGAATACAGCGTCATGTGCCACATGCGCCAGAGGTCGCTCACGGTCAAGAAGGGTGACCGGGTCCGCGCCGGCCAGCGGATCGGAAAGATCGGCAACTCTCCGGGTGGCGCGACCGTGGCCCATCTTCACTATCAGCTCCAGGACGGCCCCGATCCGTTCGTGTCCGAGGGTCTCCCGTCGTCGTTCACCGGATTCTATCGGTTGTTGGGCGGCAAGCGGGTTCCGGTGACCCGCGGCCAGATCGACACCGGTGACATCGTCGAGGGCCGCTGAGGTGAAACTGTGTCCCTGAGGATCTCGAGACGCGATCGAATCGTGGTCGCGGCTTCGCGGATTGCCAGGTCGTTCTTCTCTTCGGACCCGTTTTGGTCGTAGTTTGAATCCTGCGACAGAAGCTTTTCCCATCCCGTCATCGACCCGCAATTATCAGGAGGCGCCGTGGAACCCAATCACGACCCGTCACTCGATCCCCTCGCCCAGGCCGGCGCGCTCGACCGGCGGACCTTTATCCAGGGCGCCGCCGCCGGTGCGGCCGCTCTCGCCGTCGGCGACCGGGCCGCCTTTGCGTTTCAGGCGCAGGATCAGAGCGCCGTAGTCGGGGCGATCGCGAAGCAGCACGAGACGACGGTCAAGATGCTGCAGGACTGGATCGCGCTTCCGTCGATCGCGGCCGAGAACAAGGGGTACCCGCAGGGGGCGGAGTACATGGCAAAGCTGGCACGGGACGCCGGCTTTCAGCGGGTGGATGTGATCCCGACTTCCGGGAAGCCCGGGGTGTTCGCGACGTTCGACGTCGGGGCCCGCTCCACGCTCGCCGTCTATTTCATGTACGACGTCAAGCAATACGATCCGGCGGAGTGGAGCTCTCCGCCGCTCGAGGCGAAGCTCGTGGACAAGCCCGGCTTCGGCAAAGTCATCGTCGGCCGAGGGGCGACCAATACTAAAGGCCCGCAGATCGCATTCCTCGCCGCGCTCCATGCCTTCCGGGCGGCCGGCAAGAAGCTCCCGGTCAACCTGGTGCTCGTGTGCGAGGGCGAGGAGGAGATCGCGTCGCCCAACTTCCGGCAGATCGTCTTCAAGCCCGAGGTGGAGGCCGCGCTCCGCAAGTGCGTCGGGATCATCATCCCCCTCGGCAGCCAGTCCCCCGACGGCGGGGTCGAGGTCAACCTCGGCGCCAAGGGCGTGGTCGAGCTGGAGCTCGTCTCCACCGGCGAGAAGTGGGGCCACGGCCCCAAGCTCGACATCCACTCGAGCTACGAGGCGTCGGTCGAGAGTCCGGCCTGGCATCTGGTTCAGGCGCTCCACACGCTCGTGAAGCCGGACGGCCACACGCCGGCCGTCGCCGGCTTCTTCGACAAAGTGAAGCCGCTCAGCGCGAAGCAGAAGCAGATCCTCGAAGCGGCGATTCCGAAGAAGAGCGAGGCGAACGCCAAGAAATCGCTGGGGGTCGTTCGCTGGTTCGGCGACGAGTCGTGGCACGAAGCGCAGGTCCGATTGGTCTCGCAGCCGACGATCAACATCGAAGGCCTCGTCGGCGGCTACACCGGCCCGGGCGGCAAGACGATCCTGCCGCACCGCGCGGTCGCGAAGATCGACATGCGCCTGGTGCCCGACATGACGGCGAAAGGGACGGTGGAGCTGCTCAAGGCGCACCTCGCCAAGAATGGGTTTGCCGACATCGAGGTGAACGTGTCGGGCGGGTACGACCCGACCGAGACGGATCCCGAGTCCAAGCTGGTGCAGGCGATGGTGGCGACCTACAAGAAGTCCGGGGTGGACCCGCTCCTGTGGCCGCGGCTGGCCGGCTCGTGGCCTGGGGTGACGTTTACCGGCGAGCCGC
>JBDTOH010000680.1:0-3083 GCA_039933355.1 Gemmatimonadota bacterium
GAAGCTTCGATAGATGCTGTTGTACTCGAATCCGATCGGCGGGCAGAGCACTACGACGACGCCCCGCCGACCCGTGAGGCCCGCAGGGTGCCACCGGCCGAGCAGCGGCGCGTCTTCGGGTCCGAAGTAGAACGGGGTGTCCATCAGACGCCGGCGATCCGGATCGAGACCGGGCCCGGCCCGTTGACGGCCTCGGCGGTTCCGTGCAGCGGACCCGTCCCGGTCAGATTCACCGCGTGCGGCGTCTCGGGCTCGAGGTCGAAGTAATTGTCGTCCGGGCGAAACCCCGGCGTCTCGAGCCGTACCGCATGCGCGAGCCGGGAGGATCGCACGGTAACCCGCCAGCCGGCCCCGATCGGGGCCGCCGTCGCCTCGAGCGCGAGCTCGGAATCCCGCCCCGGCGGAAGGCCTAACGGCCGAAATACTTGGATGGCAGGCCCCACCCCGGCGGTCTCGGGTTCGAACCGGGCGACGACCGCGTCATGTCCCGGCGGCCCGAACCGGAAGGCGTACGAGAGATCGAGGAACCGGTCGAAGCAGGTCGCGGCGTTGAACGAGAGCGAGCCCCCTCCGGGAATCCGGGCTTCGCGGGCAGCCCGGGCGACGACGGCGCGACCGTCGCGGTACGCCGTTAGGTGAATCGTGCCGGCCACGTCGGTCCTGGTCTCGTTGACGACGCTGACCACCAGCCCGTTCAGTCCCTCGTCGCTGAGCAGCATCGCGACCGGATGCGCGGCGCGGCGGAAATACCACCACGCGGCCTTAGGCACGCCACTCGAGTCCACCACACCCCAGCCGGCGCCGGGCACCAGGTCACGAAGGAACCAAAGCAGCGCACCGCGGCAGGTCGACGCCGGACGTCGCCACTCGGCCACGGTCCGGCCGATCACCTCTCCGGTCGTCACCCGGCCCAGCGCGAGATAGCGCTCGCCATCTCGATAGCGCACGGCCGCGGGATCGACGCCGAAAAGCAGCGTCACATAGTGGTCTCGCACGTCTTCGAAATCCCATCCGACCGCACGGTCACGCGGGACTCCGGCCTTCCACTTCGGATGGGTCGGCGCCGTTTCGCCCTCGCCGAGCACGCGCTCGACCATCTCGGGCTCGGGCACGTTGGAGAATCCCAGGCACTCTGACGTGAACCGGACGTTGGCTCGCCGGGCGTCCTCGAGCGGCCGGAGATAGGCGCCGACGCCATAGTAGTGCGAGACGCCGTGGTCCACCTGGAAAGGCAATGGACCGCCGCTCGGGCTCGAACGCACCCACGCCGCTCCGCCGGCCAGCGCAGCCGAGCGCTCCGGCAAGATCCTCTCGACCAAGTCGTTCGTCCACTCCTGAGAGGTCAGGCCGAGCATCGCGGCCTGCTGCTCAACCTCGCTCCCGCCGCAGAGGACGGCGAGCGACGGCCGGCCCTGGAGACGCTCGAGGAGCTGAGTCGCTTCCAGCTCCGCGCTCGCGCTGAAGGCAGGATCGTCGGCGGGGTAGTCCATGTTGGCGAACATGAAGTCCTGCCAGACGAGAATGCCGAGGTCGTCGCACGCCTCGTAGAACGCATCGTCCTCGTACACCATCGTACCGCCAACCCGGATCATGTTCATCCCGGCATCGCGAGCTTGCTCGAGGGCGGCGCGATAGTCCTGACCGTCGGCGCCGAGCCGGGCGAGATCGAGCGGGGTCCAGCAAGCGCCCCGGCAGAACACGTCCACTCCGTTCACCCGGAGACCAAAGCCCGCGCCATCCGCCCCGCGGTCCACTTCCACCATCCGAAACCCGATCCGGCCCAGATCGATCTCCACCGGCTCGTCGTTCGCGAGCAACACGAGCTTGGCGGGGTAGCGCGGCTGCTCGCCGTGGGTGTGCGGCCACCACGGCTTTGCATCCGTCACCACGGCCTCGCCCCAAACCCGGATGCCGCCACCCTCGACCGGCGCGGTCGACAGCGCCGACTTTGTCGTGCCTACTCGGAGCTCGGCCCCGGAGAACCTAACGCCGACCGCCGCGCAGATCTCAGCATCGAAGGAGACGACGGCGTTGCCGGCTCGGAGCTCGGGGGCGATCGAGACCCGGCCGACCGAGATCGGCGCCGAGGGCTCGAACCAGACGGGCCGCCACGGGCCCACCGGTGCGATCGGCGGACACCAGGCCGGAATCCTTCCCAACAGCGTGGTCCGATGCCAGCGAAGCTGTTGATGCGACACCAGCTTCGTCTTCCACTTGGGCCGGGGTCGTTTCTTGGCGAGGGCCGCATTCAGCGAGCGGCATCGGATCAACAACTCGTTCTCGTCTCGCAGCAGCTCGCCGACCGCGACGCTCCGTGCGACGAACATGTTGTCCGAGGTCCCTGCAGGAGCACCGTTGACCCACATCTCAGCGAGCGTCGCGACCCCGTCGAGGCGGAGTCGCTCGCCGCCACGGAGGTCATCCGCCCGAAACCGGCACTGGAACCACCAATCGTCGGCGTCGAAGTCGAGCGGGTGGGCGCGGTCGAGCCGGCCCGCCTCGCGGAGTGCGCGCGCCGCCGTCATTGGGCCGGCGGATTCGATCCACGAGGGATCGGCGGCGATGAGCTGGTCGGGTGAATGCGCGCGTCCGCTGGGTAGGGACGCAACCCGCCAGATTCCGTCGAGCGGCCGCGGGGCAAACCGGCCCGTCAGTCGCGCGCGCATGAGCTACGACTGATACCGGGCAGCCAGGGCGGCCATCCCGCGATCCCAGGCGTCTACCATTCGGTCGAGAAATGGGGCAGGGTCGAACGGCTTCTTCGTGTTGACGAATCGAGCGGTCTTGAACTGCAGCGCCTTCGCCGTCTCGGCGATCTCGGCGAATGCGGCAGCCGCCGGCTCGAGGCCCTCCTCGCCGTGGGATTCGAGCCACCGGAGATAGATCGCCGCCAGCTCGAAGCTCGCACCCGCCTGCCGGTGCGTCGCGAAGGCGTACCCGTGAAAGGTCGGAAGCGGCTCCTGCGAGAGCCAGTCCAGGTCTTCGACGAACCGGGTCGCATAACGGCGGAACGGGTTGGACTTCGGACGCCGGGCCAGATGCTCGCGCAGAAGGGTGATGGACCCCGCCGTCAGCGCGGCGCC
>JBDTOH010000681.1:0-3070 GCA_039933355.1 Gemmatimonadota bacterium
ACCAGGCCGTGACGGGAAGACTTCTTCCAATCACCTCGTTCGCGAGCGCGAAGGCCCCCGCCACCTCACGCTCGGCCGCGTCGGGATTGTCAATGTCGATGGAGACGTACTCCTCGCCGAGGTGGAACCCGATCGTGGTGGCATCGGCGAGCCGGATGAACGCCTGCGACAGGATGTGCTGCCCGGTGTGCTGCTGCATGTGATCGAACCGGCGAGCCCAATCGATCTCGCATTCGACAGCCTCAGCGCCCGTCTCTCCATCGAGCGCATGGAGAACGGCGCCGTCGGACGCGCGGATCTGCACATCGACGACGCGCGCGGCGCCGATCCGCCCGGTGTCGTGCGGCTGGCCTCCCGATGTCGGATAGAAGTACGTCTGACCGAGGACCACGGCCGGCCGGTCCCCGAGCGTCGTCTGCTCGACGATGGCGGCGGAGAACCGGATCGCGTAGGAGTCGTCGTAGTAACGGCGGGATTTCATGAATGCGCCCGGAGGGACTGGAGCTCCAACCCTCAGATCCGAAGGCCAATTGTGCTGTGGAATCGATCGCGAAGGGTAACCGCGTTCTCCGGAGAAGTCAGGGGCTTGCTGCCTGCCACAAACGCTCCCCACGTTCGTCGACCCGCGGCCCGAGGCACGGTCATGAGGGCGCCCCGTGGGAGGCGAGACGCCGCACTCTCTTCACGATTAGGTTGCAGGGAGAGGTCCTCGTGAATCCGATTCCGAATCCGAACCACCGATCTCGGCCCCGACCCCAAGCGTCTTGCGGGCGGAGACCTGTCGCGGAGCGCCACGGCCGCATGTCGCTCGGGTGGCGGCTGGCGATGATTCTCCCGCTCGTGAGCGCCTCCGCCCAATCCTCCCGCCAGGTGCCGGGCCCCGCCCGCGCCCCCGTCGAGATCATCCGCGACGCGTTCGGCGTGCCCCACGTCCTTGGCCGAACCTCGGCGGCGGTCATGTTCGGGTCGGGATACGCAATGGCGGACGACCGGCTCGCCGAAATCGAGCTGACGCTCCGGCGGGCCAACGGCCGTCTGGCCGCGATCGAGGGTGCCGCTGCAGTGGCGAGCGACCGCGCGGCGCTCCAGGTGCGGCCGCGCGATGACCAGCTGCTCGCGATGTATCGGGGCTTGGCGCCGGAGCACCGGGTTATGCTGGCCGCGTTCCTGGCCGGGATCAACGCGCGCATCGATCGCGTCCGCGCGTTTCCAGATTCGCTCGTGCCCTACGAGTACGGCAACTGGGGCATCCGCCCCGAGCCGATCCGCCTCATCGACCTTCTCGGCGGCATCGCCGTCTACTCGAGCTGGGTCGGCATCGAAGTGCCGGCGGCCGTCGAGAATCTCCGCTTCTTTCACCGCCTCGAGGCCCGCTACGGTGCGGAGTCTGCGAAGACGATATTCGACGACCTGTTGCCGTTGAACGACCCGGCGGCGCAGACGTCGATCTCGCGGGAGGACAACCTCGCTCCTCCATTGCCGCAAGCCCGGCCGTCATCGGAGACCTTCCGGCGGCAGACCAGCAGAGACGTGGGGCCGGCGGCCGTGCGGGGAGCGGCCGCGTTCGGGGCCATCCCGGTTCGCGATCCCTTCATCGCCGCGCGGTTCATCGAGCCGGCGAGTCGCTGCTTCACCATCGGCCCACGACGATCCGCGACCGGTCACGTCCTGATGCAGCAGACGACCGGCGACGGTCCCGAGATGCACTTGAGCGGGGGCGGATTCGACGTCGCCGGGTTCAGCCTCTTACCGCTCGGCACCCCGGTCATGGGCCGGGGCGCGTCGCACGGATGGCTGGTCACGTCCGGTCTCACCAATACCAACATCGAGACCTTCGCCGAGCGGCTCGACCCGGGGAACAAGTTCCGCTACTGGCATCAGGGCAACTGGAAGGACATCGAGCGCCGCCGGGTTATGATCGCCGTGAAAGGAGCCCCGGCCGACACGGCCGACCTCGCCTTCACGGTGCACGGGCCGGTCATCGCCTGGGACGTGGGACAGGGCACCGCCTACACCCTCGCGAACGCGGCCCGGGGGCGGGAGCTCGACTACTGGGTCTCGGTGGTGGAAATGGGCCGGGCCAAGACGTTCGCCGACTTCGAGCGCGCCGTCGCGATCCAGCCCGCGGATCTCGGGATCTGCTACGGCGACGAGTCGGGCCGGATCGCATGGTGGCAGACCAGCCGCACGCCGCGGAGATCGCCCGACCTCGATCCGAGACTGCCGACCCCGGGGACCGGCGAGTACGACTGGACCGGCTTTCTGACCGCTGCCGAGAAGCCCCACACCATTAACCCGCGTGCGGGTTACCTCTATGTCTGGAACGGGAAGCCGACTCCTGACGCCGGCTTTCGCGACAACTGGCGGCGAGGGAAGACGTACCGGACCTGGGTCGGCCACAAGTTGATGGCGTCGCATCCCCAGGTCACCCCCGGCGACCTGCGCGACTTCAACCGGATCATCTCACATTGGACCCTCAATCGCGACGGCACCGACCCGGCGCTATTCCTCCCGGCCTTGAAACGGGCGGTGGCCGCGGGGCGCCCGGAACTGCGGGAGGCGGTCGGCCTGATCGAATCGTGGGATGCCGAGTATCGGGACGGCGACTACGACGGGCGGTACGACTCGGCCGGCCTGATCGTGTTCCAGGAGTGGCTCAGGGTCGCGAAGGCAGCTGCGTTCGACAGTCTGATCGCCGGCGCCGACGCGGCCGGAACGATCGGGTATCGAACTGAGCTGCTCCTCCGGCTCGTCGAGGGCGGGGCGGCCGGCGTGCCGTTCCGTCACGACTACACCGGCAAACCGGTCGACGCCTTCATCACCCAGACGCTCGACAGCACGCTCGCCCGCGTGGGACGGACCTTTCCGGGCCGGCCGATGACCGATTGGAAGCAGCCGGTCTACTGGCGCTACTACGACGACGCTCGGCTCTCCGCGGATTCCACCCATCCGATCTTCGTTCCCGAGCAGACGTCCTCCGTTAGGCTGTCCGTCCGGACGTCCGCCAAGCTCGGGCTCACGCGGGCGATGGTGCCCGACAACGGGGCGGAGGATTGGATGGTGCTCATGG
>JBDTOH010000682.1:0-3067 GCA_039933355.1 Gemmatimonadota bacterium
GGGCGGCGCTCGCGAGCTGGGTCGCGGTGTTCCTCCTCGACGACCTCATCTACTATTGGGTCCACCGCAAGTCCCATGAGGTGAACATCCTCTGGGCCGGGCACGTCGTCCATCATTCGAGCGAGGAGTACAACCTCTCGGTCGCGCTCCGGCAATCGAGCCTCCACGGTCTCCTGACCTGGATCTTCTACCTGCCGCTCGCGCTGTTAGGCGTGCCGGTGGTGATGTGGGCGATCTGTCACGCGCTCAATCTGATCTACCAGTTCTGGATCCATACCCGCGGCGTCCGCCGGCTGCCGCGGATGCTCGAGGCCGTCCTCAACACGCCCTCCCACCATCGGGTCCACCATGGCGTGAACCCACAGTATCAGGACCGGAACTACGCCGGCGTCTTCATCGTGTGGGACCGTCTGTTCGGCACGTTCGAGCCGGAGGTCGAGGAGCCGGTCTACGGCATCACCAAGCCGCTAGCCAGCTGGAACCCTGTCTGGGCCAACGTGCACGTCTTCGCCGAGATCGGGCGCGATGCCCGCGCAGCCGCCGGCTGGCGGGATCGGCTCCAGATCGTGTTCGGGCATCCCGGCTGGAAGCCGGCTTCGTTAGGTCCGAGCTCGGTGCCGCAGCCGGTCTCCGCCGCCACCTTCCTCAAGTTCGAGCCGCCGGTGCCGGCCTCGCTCCGGACCTATGGGTTCATCCAATTCGTGATCGCACTCGTCGCGGCGCTCGCCCTGCTGGCGCGCGCCTCCACCCTCCCCACCGGCCAGGTCTTCGCCGCCGTCTTCTACCTGACGCTCACCCTCGGCAACATCGGCGCGATCCTCGAGGGCCGGTCGTGGGCGGCGGTGAGCGAGGTGGCCCGCCTCACCGTGCTGGCGGTGGCCTGCGGAGTCCTGATCGCGCTGGGCCGGGGTCCGGTCGAGTGGCTCGCGGCAGCGCTCGCTCTGGCGATCGGCTCGATTTGCGCGGTCCTGTGGCTTCGGCCGCGGTTTGCGATGGCGTGAGCAAACGTCAACCCGTCGCGGCCAGGACTACTCGTTCGCCGGCGCCAACTCTTTTTAACGGCGACGCTGGTGTCCTCGGCGGCTACGACGACTCGATGCGGAACAGAGCCGGGATTTGGCGCTTTCGCCCCTGAGCCGAAGCTCCCTGGCGGAGGACCGGGCTTGACGAAACCAACCTTCCCCGGAATATTTCCGGGGAACGTCATCATCGAGCTGTTATCATGGCCTCCAGACTGCGACGGCTCTTTCACCTCATCGTCCGGCCGCCCGCGGCCGAGCAGCAGGTTGACGATGAGATCCGGTTCCACCTCGCCGCTCAATCCGACGAGCTGATCGCGCAGGGCTGGCCTCCCGAAACGGCTCGGGCCGAGGCAGAGCGCCGCTTCGGCGATCGCCGCGAGGCCGCGCGCGACCTCGTGTCGCTCGAGTCGAGCCGCCGGGTCCAGGCCGGCCGAGCCGCCTGGTGGGAAGCGCTCCGCCATGATCTCAAGCTTGCGCTCAGGAGCCTCCGCCGTGAGCCCGGCTTCACCGCCGTGGCGATCATTGCCCTCGGCCTCGGCGTTGGTCTGACCGTCGCGGTCGCCTCCGTCTTCAACGCAGCGATCCTCCGTCCCCTGCCCTATCCAAACCCCGAGCGGCTGGTTCAGGTCTGGGAGCACAATCGTCCTCGGGACATGCATGAGAACCTCGTCGCGCCGGCCAACTTCCTCCGGTGGCGCGAGCGGGCCCGGTCCTTCACCGGTCTCGAGCTCTATACCTGGGATCAGCGCACACTCACCGACGGTGGTGGGGCTTATCGGCTCAACGGCTACGTCGTCACGCCCGGCCTTCCGGCCCTCCTCGGCGTCGACCTCGCGTTAGGCAGGCCGTTCCGGCCCGAGGAGGCTGTCCCCGGGGCCGCGCCCGTCATCGTGCTCACCGACCGAACCTGGCGGGACCGCTTCGGTGCCGACTCCGGCGTCGTCGGACGGGCGGTGCCGCTGGTCGAGGGATCGGCGACCGTGATCGGGGTACTGGCGCCGAACACCCGCCTGCTGGACGAGGAGGACTATTGGGCGCCGTTCGCGGTGACCCCTGAGCACCGGACCCCGCGAGGCCGCTACACCATGGTGCTCGGCCGCCTGGGGACCGGCGTGACGATCGACGCGGCGCGGGCCGAGCTCAAGCAGATCGCGGCCGGGCTCGAGTCCGAGCTGCCGGAGTTCGACAAGGGCTGGGGAATCGAGGCGGTCCCGCTCACCGATCAGGTGGAGGGCAACGGCCGGCCGCTCGTCGTGGTGATGCTCGTCGCGGCGAGCTTCCTGCTGCTCATCGCCGTCGCCAACGTGGGCAACCTGTTCCTCGGGCGGGCCCTCGCCCGGGCGGACGACCACGCGGTTCGGGCAGCGTTAGGCGCGTCGCTGGGCCGCTTGGCGCGGGCCTGGATCGCGGAAGCGGCCGTCGTGGCCGTAGCCGCCGGAGCGCTGGGGGCGGCGGCCGCGTACTGGCTGATCGCGGCCTTGATCCGGCTCGCCCCGCCTAACGTACCCCGCTTGAACGAGCTGGCCTTTGGCCCGGTCGCCGTCGTGACCGCGGCGGCGCTCACGGTGCTGATCGGGCTCGTCATCGGGGTGCTCCCCGCGTGGGCGGCCACCCGCGGCCGGAGCGTTGGCACGCCGATGCTGAGATCGCTCCGCACCACCGCGGACGGATCGACCTTGAGAGTGCGCGACGGCCTCGTCGCAGTGCAGGTCGCTCTGTCGGTTGCGCTCCTGTCGGGCTCCGGCCTGTTGATCCGGTCCCTCAGCCATTTGATGCGGGTCGATCCCGGCGTGAGGACCGAAGGCGTGCTCTCGATTCAGCTGACCCTGCCCGCAGCGAGCTTCCCGGACGGGCCGCGCCAGACCCTTTTCTACGACGCCCTGCTCGATCGCCTCCGCGCGACGCCGGGCATCTCCTCGGTCGGGCTCGCCTCGTTTCTGCCGATTCGCGGCTTCATCGCAGGAACGCCGTTCTCGGTTGAGGGCGCTCCGCCCGTGGCGGCCGGCGAGAAACCCTCGGCCGACATTCAGACCGCCGACTCCGGA
>JBDTOH010000683.1:0-3067 GCA_039933355.1 Gemmatimonadota bacterium
CGGGCCGCCACTTCGCCGCCACCGCCGATGCACGAAAGTGCCCCGTCCAGGTTCGGACGCGGCACCAAGCGAACGGCCGGGATCCGTTTGGGATCCCGGCCGTTCAATCGCTGGAGAGCGATGATCCTACCAGTTGCAGCCACCGTTGCCGGAGCCGTTGTTGTTCGAGCAGTTGCGAGAGTTGCTCGAAGATGACGTCGTCGACCGATTGCCGGTCCAGCACCGCGTGCTGTGGCTCACGGACCGGGACATGCGAGCGCTCGAACGGTGAGCGACTCTCGCCTTGGCGTGCGCTCGTGCATGGCGGGCGCTCGGCGCGACGGGAGGCGCGGTCGTTGTCGCGACTGACGGCGCCACTACCGGGGCCGCCCACGTCATGGTGCTCGGTGCGACTGGCGCAGAGGTGGCGCCGGTGCCCGCGCTTGCGATGCTGAGGCCGCCGAGGGCGAGCCCGAGAGCAAGAGCCCCCGCCATCAACATCGCGACTTTGCTCTTCTTCATGTTGAGTTCCCTTCGTCTTGTCCGGACATCTGTCCGGTCACTTCACTTGAGAGTCGATGTGCGACTCATGAAGTAAGACGCTCGGGCACGACGAACCTTACGGCATTGCCCTCGGCACATCGGCACACTGCGCTACCAGCCGCTCGATCCGCTATCCATCGAGGAACCGCTGCCTGACGACCACGATCCGCTGCCAGAGGAGCTGCCGCCCGAGGACCACGAGCTCGACCTCTTCTTCTTGGTGGAGCTCCCGCTACCGGACCAACCTGAGCTCCGGCTCATGGAAGACCCGGACGACTTGTTCGTACCGCTGGACCACGAGCCGGAAGGCGACATGCTCCAGGAGCCGCCACTCGACCGACCGCCCATGGACGACGGCGAACCACCGGACCACCTCGAGCCGTGGCTCCAGCTTCCCGACCACATCGAACTTCCGCTCCGGCTTCCGTTCTCCCTCCACGACCAGGTACCGCCGGGGTTCATCCATGTCCCGCCCCAGTTGGTGCTGCGGGAAGCCGTCGAATTCCACATGCGGCCGGCGGTGGTACTGGAGACCGCATTCTGCGACGACATGCTCTTCATCGTTGTGGCAACCACCGGAGCGGTGATCAGAGTTGCGGCTACCAGGCCGGCGGCGATCTTGATCCCGAAGCTCCATGTCTGCGGCTGCGAGAGCACGACGGGCGCGTGCTGTACGGCAGCATCGGGAACCGACAGTACGGTCATCGCTGCGCGGTGGAGCAGGCCACCACCAAGCTGCCTGGCTGGAACGAGGAACGGCAGAAGCGCAGCCAGATGGCGAGGGTTGTCCGCCTTCTTGGCCTCCGCTCGGCATCGTTCGCACGAAGACAGATGGGCCTCAAGCGCGGCTTGCTCCTCGGAGGCTATGCCGCTCCCGTGCCTTCGGTAGATGAGCTCGATGTTGGCGCGGCATACCGAAGGCAGATCGCCCACGCAGGCGTAGGCCGCGCCGAAGGCATCTCGAGCCCTGCTTACCAAGGTGTCGATCGCTCCAGGGGTCGTCTCCAAGGCGTCGGCCATGTCCTTCGCTGATTCGCCATGGACCTCCCGCATCACGAGCGCGGTCCGGTATCTCGGCCGGAGACTTCTGAGCGCCAGGAACACATCTCGGGCATCGGATCGAGCGAGGACCTCGTCGGCGGTGTCCGCCGATTTCAGCCGGTCCCAAGCCAGCGTGTCGTCAGCCGCCGCAGCGTCTTCGGGGGTGCGGCTCCGCTTCCGGGCGACGTCGATGACGACGTTGCGAGCCACGGTGAAGAGCCACGCTTTGGGATGATCGATGCTTCCGGGGTCTGCGCGAAGAAGACGCATGAATACTTCCTGCGTGGCGTCCGCGGCGGTGCCGGGATCGAGGGACCGCGCAAGGCAGTAGCCATAGATGCGTTTTTGATACCGCCGGTAGACCTCGGAGAACGCGACGGGGTCGCCACGAAGCGTCCGAGCGAAGATGTCTTCGTCCGGTCGCCTGCGAGCGGCCCACGTGCTCAGCGTCAGAGTCTGCGATGCCATGTCATAGGGGAAGACGCGAAATGCGCGCCAACCTTACAGTTGTCAGCGTTCGACGGTTCCATATCGCCCGGCCCGCTGGGCATCAGCACGCGCTGGACGGCTGTGCAGGTCAGCCAGCCCGCTTCATGCGCCACCCATGCAGGATGTCACTTCACGCGCACCTCTCCCATCAGCGCGTCGAACCCATCACCGAGGAAGCCCGCGACGAGAGTATTCCTAGACCGTCAACCGGAGGAACACTGATCCCACGTGGCCCCCGTCCAGCAGGCTCTTGGGTAATCCGTTGTCTCCCCCTTGACCTGTAATCAGGTCGCCGTTGGGTCAGCCGGTAGAGCCGGGCGACGACCTCGGTCGGAGCGGAACGGAGGCGCGAGCCGACGTAGGGGACTCGCAAAAGGCCAGCCCAGGAACCAGAAAACCGGCCCCAGGAGCGGGACCGGTCTTTGGTTGCGTGGTGGTGGACCGTATAGGGATCGAACCTATGACCTTGGGATTAAGAATCGACCTCTAGTCAACGCTCGCGGCGGCCGCCTTAAGCTCGGCCAGGCTCACATCTGGGGAAGAAGACCGCATTGAGTACGTGTAGCCTCGAAGGTTCCAGCAGACCGTCTTTGGGACCTCGAAGTCACCACGGCTGAGTGTTGCGACACCGCCATTGTTCACCGCAGTCTGACGACCCGCCACTGTTTCCAAGACCGACCGAGCGTCCGTAGTACCAGAACGTGGCTGTCCGCTCTGCCGCTGGTGCAGATCCGTCTCGCCGTAGCTTGTGAACAGCTTCACGCCGGACTCGTACTTGATGAGCAGTCCGTACTCCTTGGGGTCATCCTTGCCAAGGTCGTCAACGACGACCTTTGTGGGCTTGCCGACCAGCGCCTCGTCGGGTAGCGACGGCACCCAGCCAAGGCTCGCCAGTGCGCGCTCCAACTGAATTCCAAGAACGTCATCACTGTCGAGCGCGTCCGGCCCGCTGATGGTGTGGCCGGGAGTCGTTGCGGCCTGCGCCGCGGGTACTGAGCCCTTGAGCTTGAGCTCA
>JBDTOH010000684.1:0-3066 GCA_039933355.1 Gemmatimonadota bacterium
GAGCTCGAGATCCACGAGCGTTCCCGCGTCGCGCGCACCGCGGAGCGTCCCGAACGGGTCGGCCGTGAACTGTCCGATATCCAGCCGTGCTCGTGTCATCGTGCCTCCTCCATGGCGGGAGTTCCTGGCAGGCGCCCGGGCACGCGCCACGCCGCGAAGCGGAGCGCCATGGCGCTCACCAGCACCGCGACGAACAGATAGTAGCCGAGCACGGGATGGTCGGTCTCTTTGCGCCCGACGCTGTCGATCAGACAGAGAAAGAAGATCGACCACACGGCATAGATCCCGACCCGATGCAGGCGGCGCCAATGTGCCGGCGCCATCCGCCGGCGCACGGCAATCAACGACGACACGGTCATGAGCGCGACGAGCACCAGTCCCGGTACGCCGATGAGGAAATCGGCGTCCGTGACCATCGGCGGCCGCGCGGGCGCATAGAGCGTGTAGAGCCGCAAAATGCAGCCGACGTGGACGGTCATGCTGGCGCCGAACGCGATCCCGAGCGCCCGCCGGCGCCGCACGAGCCCGCGGCTGAACGTACCGGGACGCAGATGGGCCAGCGGCGAAGCGACGAACGCCAGGATGAAATAGACGAACGACAAGCGCGCGGTGGCTCGCAGTGCCAAGCGCGTCGCCTCACGCCCGCCCTCACCGGCGAGCAGGATCGAGCCGGCGAGCGTGAGACTCACCAAGGTGGCCACAGCGATCATGGCGACTTCGCCCCAGTCGGCGCGGGCGCTGGGTGCGGAAGCTCTGAGACGCTCGGCCACGGGGGTTCCTCCTCGCCGTCCGATGTCAAAACGGCGGAGTCGACTCAAGCGAACCGGGCGCGATTCCCGCCGGCGCGATGGGGGCACCCAGGACGCGATAGAGCGCCACCATCGCCTCGGTGTCCCGTCCGCAATAGGCGAGCAGCTGGGCGCGCAGCTCGCGGCGGCGCTCCGGATCGAGCGTCGGGTCGATCAGCGTCGCGTGCGAACGCGACGCCGTGAGTCCGTCACGAATCACGAGATCACCGTAGCCGAGCTCCGGCACGAAGGCCGGCAGCACGGTCTTGATCGAGAACGAGCCCCGCAACGCCGGGTGGTAGCAATGCTCGCGGACGAGCGGCAGGAGATCGACGATGCGCTTCCGCCGCTCGTGGAGCGGCGCCGCGAGATGCAGCAGCTGACCGGCGAGCGCCAGCAGGACCTCTCCTTCGAAAGCCGAATAGACGAACAGCGAGGCCGCGCCCTCGGTGGCCGCGAGGAAGCTCCGCGCGAAGGCTTCCCGAGGGTCGGCGTCGTCATCGTGCAGAAACTCGCGATGCGTGAGCGTCCCGTCGGCGGTCAAGATGTGATCCGACCATTGAAACGGCACCTGCTCGAAGGGATGCGTCCCGGGATAGACCGGTACCGCGGGCGCGAACGTCTCGAAGTCGACGAAGTGCGCCGGCAGCGCGATCGCCGCCAGGAGATCGACGACCGCCGGCTCGCGTACCGCCCCGGCCGACCGCACCGCTTGCCGGGCTCGCTCCTGCAGCGGCGTCAGGCCCGCGAAGTCGTCGGGGATGCCGCAAATGTCGTCGACGCCGAGCGCCGTGAGCTCTACCAGCTGCTCGGCCTTCAGCCGCGGCAGGTCGGTCACGGGATGCTCCGGGCCACCGTCGTGGCAGTGGGCGAAGTACGGGCAGCGGGAGGGAACGAGACACTGCGGCCCGTTGGCAACCGCCGGCGGCGCGGCGACCGCGAGCACGGGCGGCATGGTGGCGAGCCGCTGCAGGACCTCCGGCACCAGCTTTTGCGCCTTCTCGGTCAGGTCGACCATCCTGAAGAGCCGCCCGAGATCCGGCGATCCGCCGGGATGGACGTAGTCGCGATCGAGCAACATGAGCCGGGCGCGCGACACCGCGGGACCGGCGCCCGCGAGCACGGCCAGCTGGAAGGCCAGATCGGTCTCGTGGTGCTCGCGCACCCGGCTTCCCGCTTTGACCTCGATCAACTCGAAGGTTCCCGGCGCGACGCGGAGCAGCACGTCGACCCGGACCCGCGCCCCCGCGTGCTCGAAGGCCGCCTCGTAGATCGCCGCGACGGTGCCGTCCCCGACCAGGCGAGCCGTGAGCGCGACCGCCTCGTCCCAACTCGCCTCGCGCTCGACCAGGATGCCACCCGGGAAACGCTGCTGTGCCAGCACGCCGACCTCGATCCCGACCTGAGCCAGTGCGTCGCGCCCCGCGGCCTCGGCGGTGCGCAACCTGGGCGCGTAGGCCTCGAGATGCAGGCGCTTCAGACACTGCAGCCCGGCCGCGAAGCGCGTCTTCGAGATGGCGATCATCGACGAGCGGCATCACCCGTAGCGGCGCCGCCGTCAAGCTCGCCGCGGCTCAGGGTCTGCTGCGCTGCAGCATGGAGATTCCCCGAGACATTCCGGAACACCTGTGCTAAGTCGGGAGCATCTTCGCACACTGGTCGTAACGACAGTCGGGTTGGGTAATGTGCCGTGGAGGGGTGGTCGATGAACGAGGTGGTTGGTAGCGGCGTTCGCAAAGCGAGGACGTCGGCACGCGGTGGTGCCGACCCGTTCGGTTTCGATCCGATCGCGCGCGAGCGCGCCAAGCCCTTCTTTCGGTTTCTCTACAAATATTATTGGCGCGTCGAGGTCGAAGGCCTCGAGTATCTGCCGACCGAGGGTCCCGTCTTGTTGGCGGCGAATCACTCGGGCGCGCTGCCGTTCGATGCCGCGATGATCTCCATGGCGGTCGAAGAGGAGCATCCCGCGCATCGCATCGTGCGCATGCTCTACGCGAAATTCGTCACCGACATTCCGGGAATCGGGACGCTCTTCAATCGCCTCGGCGGCGTGGAAGCGTCGACCAACAACGGCGCGACACTGCTGAAGCGCGGCGAGGCGGTCGGCATCTTCCCGGAAGGCGAGGAGGCGCTCGGCAAGCCTTATCATCAGGCGTATTGCCTGCGACCGTTTCGCACCGGCGTCGCCCATCTGAGCTCCCGCCATCAGGTCCCGGTCATACCGGTCGCGGTGATCGGTGCCGAGGAGACGACGCGGTCACTCTTTCGCATTCCGCAG
>JBDTOH010000685.1:0-3050 GCA_039933355.1 Gemmatimonadota bacterium
CGGCATGGCCGGCGTAAAGGCCGAGCTGGAGGACCTCGCGTTCAAGTTCCTCGAGCCGGACGAGTACGCCACGCTGTCGCGGCAAGTTGCCGCCAAGCGCGCCGAGCGCGAAGAGATGATCCAGACGCTCAAGGCGCCGCTCGAGCAGGAGCTCGCGGCCGCGGGCGTGCGGACGTTCGAAGTGACCGGCCGGCCCAAGCATCTCTGGTCGATCTACCAGAAGATGAAGCGGCGGGGGACCCCGTTCGACGAGGTCTACGACATGATGGCGCTCCGCGTCATCGTCGACTCCGTGCCCGAGTGTTACCACGTGCTCGGCATCATCCACCACAAGTGGACGCCGCTGCAGGAACGGATCAAGGACTACATCGCGTCGCCAAAGTCGAACGGCTATCAGTCGCTTCATACCACGATCTTCGGACCGAACAGCGGGCTGTACGAGGTCCAGATCCGCACGCACGACATGCACCGCACCGCCGAGTACGGCATCGCGGCGCATTGGCTCTACAAGACGGACCGGCGCAACGGCAAGCTCGATCAGCAGTTCCAGTGGTTCCGGCAGCTGCTCGAGCTGCAGCAGGACGCGCACAGCCAGGAAGAGTTCCTCGAGTTTCTGAAGCTCGATCTCTACCAGGACGAGATCTTCATCTTCACACCCGAGGGAGACGTCAAGCAGCTTCCCAAGGGCGCCACGGCGATCGACTTCGCGTTCCACGTGCACACCGAAGTCGGCATCCGCTGTCATGGATGCAAGATCAACGGGAGGATCGCGCCGCTCCATCGTGAGCTCAAGAACGGCGACACGGTGGAGATCCTCACCTCCTCGGGCGCCAAGCCGAGCCGCGACTGGCTCAACCACGTTCGAACCGGGCGAGCGCGGCAGAAGATCAAGCAATGGATTCGCCACGAGGAAGAGAAGGTCAGCCTCGGGCTCGGCCGGGAGATCCTGGAGCGCGAGGTTCGCCGCCGGCGCCTCACCATGCCGGATGCGGCTGCGCTGACCCGAGCCGCCAAAGCGCTGGGCCTCGCCGCGGGGATCGGGCTCGAAGAGGCCTTGGGGCGCGGCGATCTCGCGACCGGGCAGGTGATTCGCGCGCTGTTCCCGGACCTCTCCGAGGACCTCCACGATCCGAAGCCCACCGTCTTCGGCCGGATGCTCAACCGGATCCGGTTAGGCAAGGGGATCAAGATCCAGGGCGTGGACGGTCTGCTCGTCCGCTACGCCCAGTGCTGCCAGCCCGTCCCGGGCGATGCTGTCGTGGGGTATGTCACGCAGGGGCGGGGAATTTCGATTCACCGGGTCGATTGTCCGAACCTCCTCACGCTCAAAGAAGCGGACCGGCGGGTCGAGATCGATTGGCAGGAGCAGGAAGGCGAGTCGTTCGCCGTGCGGCTCGTGGTCGACGCCGACGATCGCCGCGGCCTCTACGCAGACATTCTCCAGGCGATCAGCACGACCGGAACCAACATTCGCCGCGCCGATCTGCACACGAAGGACGGGTCCGCGTTCGGGACCGTCTTTGTCGAGGTGGAGAACCTCCCCCATCTGGCCAAGGTTCTCAAAGCGGTCCGCAAGGTAAAAGGTGTAGCCTCGGTTGATCGCAGAGAGATATCGACGGGCTAGGGGCCAGGGATTAGGGGTTAGGGCTGAGGGATTGAAGTTGCGGTCCATTCCCAATTCCCGATTCCTTCGTCCCACCCTAACGCCTGAGCCCTAATCCCTAAGCCCTGAGCCCATCCCCCATGCCCAACTACTGGCTCCTCAAGACGGAACCCTCGAGCTACTCCTTCGACGATCTCGTTCGCGACAAGCGCGCGACCTGGGACGGAGTCTCCAATCCCGTCGCCCTCAAGAACCTTCGTGGCATGGCGGTCGGCGATGAGGTGTTCATCTACCACACGGGCGACGAGAAGCGCATCGTGGGCCTCGCGAAAGTGGTGAAGGCCGCGTATCCGGATCCCAAGGCCTCCGACGAGAAGCTCGTGGTCGTCGACCTTGCGCCCGTGAAGGCGGTCGCGAAGCCGGTGACGCTCGCCGAGGTCAAGGCAGATCCTCGATTCAAGGATTTCGCGCTGGCGAGGGTGCCGCGGCTCTCCGTGATGCACGTGGCGCCGGAGTGGTGGAAGGCGCTGCTCGCGATGGCCAGCTGAGCGGTAAGACCACGGTGATCCCATTGCTCGCGTTTGCCATCATGGGCGCCCGCTTGGCGCCGGTGAATGCCGAATGCACGCCGGTTTCAGGTGGTACCGCTGTGCCCGTCGAGTACAGCGCGCACCGCTGGCTCTTCACGCCGGCGCTCGAGAGCGGAGCTCGGCTTCGGTTCTACCTCGACACCGGCGGCGGCGCCAACATGCTCTACGAGCCCGCCGTTGCGCGGCTCGGGCTCCTCACCACTCGCGAAGGTGAAGGTGCGAATGCGATGACCCTCGCGCCGGCGCCTCGGTTCTCGGGTGGCAGGACGACTCCGGCGATTCCGTCCATGGGCGAGGGACCGCCTCGGGTGCTCGTCCCACCCGCCGCCGCTTCCAGTCAGCTCGATACCGGTGTAGAGCTCGACGGCTTCCTCGGTCGCGTCTGGTTTGCGGACCGGATCTGGACGTTCGACTATCCCGCGCGCCGCCTTCTTCTGCTGGAGGCCGCTGATCTCGCGAAGGTCCCGGTTGGGTGCGCGCTTGCGCTGGGCTTTCAGACCGATTCGACCGGGCAGCGCACGACCAACTTCCCGAGGATTCAGGCCGAGATCGATGGAGAGACGCTGGACTTGCTCTTCGATACGGGCGCCACGACGTCGCTCACCGATTCCGCGCTCGCCGCCGTCGCCGATGGAGAGCCGGCGGCGCGGGCGACGAGCTTCATCACCCGCACCATCGTCGAACGGTGGAAGAGCCGCCATCCGGATTGGGCCGTGATCGACCGGGCGGAGCGGGGGACGGGCGCCCGGATGATCCAAGTGCCGGCGGTGATGATGGGCGGCGTAGTTGTCGGGCCGGTCTGGTTCACCGAGCGCCCCGACCGCAACTTCCACGAGTACATGTCGCAGTGGATGGAC
>JBDTOH010000686.1:0-3041 GCA_039933355.1 Gemmatimonadota bacterium
TCAGAGTCTCGCTTTCCGCGCCTACCGTCCTACCGTCCTACCGTCTTACCGTCTTTCGCGGTGCTCGGTCCGACCGCTCCCTCGTGCGGTCCCAGAGGAGCCGCTCGGTGCCGCCGCGTAATGGATTGCCGGGTAACGCGTTAGGCCGCCGCGCGTCGCTGAGGATTGGGAGTGCAGTTCTTGGCGCGGTTTCTGCCCTTCCTGACGCCATCATGGCGGCCATTCTCGCCCCAACGGAGGGACCGGCGGCAGCTCACGACGACGCCACCGATCGCGGAACAGCCCAGGTGTCCGCTCCCGCCGGTCGGGGAGAGGCCGTGGGTTCCGGCCTGGCCGCGTTCCTGGGCTACCTGTCGGTCGCGCTTCACAAGCATCGGGCCTATCCTGCAGGGCATCCGATGCGCGAGGAAGCCCGCGACCTCGCCCTTCGCTCCCTCACACAGGTCTTGGCCCTCAAACCCGTCGTCAACGTTGGCGTCACCCGGCGAGCCCTCGTGTCGGAGCAGCTCGACCATGAGCTGGCGACGCCGGTGCTCCGCGAGTTGGCCGAGCGGCTCCACCGCCGCCAGATCAGCACGCTCGTGTTTCGGCGCGGGGTGACCAGCGGCGAGCTCGCCGACGTGATCCAGCGGCTCAGCGTCGAACCGCTCCGCCAGCGCCGCGCCGAATCGGTCGCGTTTGTGTCGCCCTCCGGGAACGCCGAGGTGGTCGGGATCGCCTACCAGCGGCTCGCGTTAGGCGAGTCGAGCGGCAGCCGCGAAGGCGGGACCGCCGCCGCGATCGACCGCATCTGGGCCGACCTCGCCCGGCTCTCGCTGGATCAGCTCCCGGCGGGCGGCGGCTTCGATCTCGATTCGCTCACGCTGGTGCTGACCGAGCGCCTCAAGGAAGAGACCGCCCGGGTCGAGTTCGTCGACTCGCTCGAGCAAATGGGGCGCCTCGCCCAGGCCTCCGACGGCCTGACCCGGGCCGCCGCCGAGACCAAGCTGACCAGCCTCCTCAACGCCCTCCCGCGAGAGACCCTCGCGACCCTGTTCGGCCTCCAGTCGGAGCCGGGCCAGGATCCGCCCCGGGCGTTAGGCGCGGTCGAGTGGCTCCCCGTCGACGCGCTGCTCGACCTGGTCGAGGATGCCTCGAACGAGTCCAACCGCTCGGTCTCGCACTACATGCTCCGGATGCTTCGCAAGATGGGGCAGAAGTCGTCCCACCTGACCGGTCACGACGACGCCGTCGAAGGCGGGCTCCGGGAGATCGTCCGCGGGCTGATCGAAGGCTGGTCGCTGGTCAATCCGAACACGGCGGCGCACACCCGGATCCTCGACGCCTTGTCGGTCCGCGAGATGGGGCCCGTCGTCTCCCACCCGACCGCCGTGACCGAGGGGAAGCGGATCATTCAGATGGCCATCGAGACCGATGCCGTCGGCGAGCAGGTGATGGAAGGCCTCGAGCTGATGCTCGAAGGCAGCCAGCTCGGGCCGCTGCTCGACATCGTAGGCGCGGCCGCGGCCGATTCGCTCGCCGCTCCCGCGCTCGTCCGGCACCTGACGTCGCCGGCGTCGCTCCGGCGGATTCTGCTCGAGGAGCCGGTCGATCACGACGCTTGCGAGCGGCTCCTGGCTCAGACTCCGCCGGAGTCGGCCGAAGGCCTGCTCGACGCGCTCACGATCTCGGAGTCCCAGCCGACTCGCCGGCTGATTCTCCAGCACCTTTCCCGCCTCGGCGCCGCGGTCGCGATTCAGCTGATCGAGCGGATCGACGTGGCGCCCTGGTACGTCCGCCGCAACCTGCTCTCGCTCCTCGCTGAGCTGCCCGAGCTCCCGGCGGGCTTCTCGGCCCGGAGCTACGTCGAGCACCCGGAGCCCTTGGTCCGCCTCGAGGCGATCCGGCTGATGATCCGCAATCCGGCCGACCGCGACGACGCGATTCACATGGCGCTCGCCGACGCCGACGAGCGGGTGATCCGGATCGCGGTGGACGCGGCCGCCGAGGGGCTGCCACGCCACTCGCTCACCCGGCTGATGCGCGTGTTAGGGAACGCCGGCCGCTCCGCCGAGATCCGGGCGAAGGGCGTCCGGCTTCTCGCACAGGTCGACAGCCCGTCGGTGCGCGACTGGCTGTTCCACAAGACGCTCATCCGCGGCGGGTTCCTCCGGCGGCTCAAGCTCGCCGTCAAGACACCCGAGCTCCTGGCGGAGATCGAAGTCCTCGCCAACCGCTGGAGCCAGCATCCGACCGCGGCGCAGGTGCTCAAGCTCGCCCTCGCCTCGGGCGACCTCGATCTCGCCGCCGCCGCCAAAGGGAGGGAAGTGAGATGACAAACGAAGGGACCTTCCTCATCTCGCTCGGCCAGAGCCTCGCGACGATGGCGCTCTACGGCGAGGGGCATCCGGCCCGGGAGCGGGCGATCGAGGCGTCGTTCGAGAACCTGATGGTGCTCACCGCCGACCGGCCGTCGATCAAGTTCTCATTCCTGGGCAACGAGGCCGTGTTCGGCGACCGCGCCCTCACCGAGCTCGGCGAGTGGGATTGGGCCGGCAAACTCTCCGCCGTTGGCATCGAGCGGATCGAGATCGACGCCGAGGTCACCCACGACGCGTACCTCCGGTTCGTCGACGACGTCTGGCAGCACATCTCTCCCCAGGGGCCTGATACGTCCGAGGCGCGCCAGATGGTGCGCCCCCCGATCAGGTTCGGCCGGCTGCGGGTTCGCGGCGAAAAGGCGGCGCCCGGCCAAGAGGCCCGGCCGGGCGTCGACGGGGGCGGGCTAGGATCCTCGAATCTGGTGCTGACCGAGGAGATCGAGACGATCGACTGGGTTCACCAGGAGATCCAGCGCCAGGCGCCGATCCCGCTCGCCGAGGTCGAGGCGGTCGTCCGGTCGCTCGCGGCCGCGATGCGCACCGAACGGAAGATGCTGCTCCCGCTGCTCACGTTGAAGCAGTTCGATCAGTACACCACCACGCACGCCTGTAACGTCGCGGTCCTCGCCATGGGCCTGAGCGAGCGCCTCGGCCTCACGGCGGACGAGGTCCGGAGCTTCG
>JBDTOH010000687.1:0-3038 GCA_039933355.1 Gemmatimonadota bacterium
GCAATGAACGCTGTCACCTGATCGGCGTTCAATTTATTCGGGCCGCTCTGGAGCGTCATGAATTCGTCCGACCGTTTTATCGCCAGCGCGAGCTCGACCGCCCGGACCTTCTCGACCGCACTCGCAATGGTCGCCGCATTCTTTGGGGCGACGAACGTGGCTGTCGCCAGCTCGGCACGGGCCGCGGTCACCGCTGCCATCGGAGCGACGAGCGTGGCGTTCATCGCGGCTACTGCCGCCGTCTGCTCGGGAGTCGCACCTGGCAAGGCTCCCCGGCCGCCGCGTCCACCGCCCGCACCAGCCCCTTGGCCGGCCGCCGGCGGGCCGCCAGGCGCCAGTGTCTGAGCGAAGGCAATTGCGGCGGCGGCGACAAATACGGCACTCAACATCCATCCAAACGACCGCGAGACGTTACGAACAGTCATAGTTACCCAGCGCGATGCCGGCGATTCGGGCGTTCGGCAGCTCCACGACGAAGACCGATGGAAAGTCGACATTCTTGCTCGGAGAATGGACAGTCGCGAGCGTCTTGATTGCGAAATCATGAGAACTGCCGCCGCCAACCACCAGCACGTTGAGGGGTGCGGCGGTCTGCCTGACGGTGGAAGGCTCCGCCGCAAAGATTGAGCCGGACAGGGCGGAGACGAGCAGGAGGAGGCGAGGAATGAGTTTCATGACTAGCGGGTAGTTCTAAGGGTGAGAAGGAAAGAGACAACGTCCTCGATCTCCTGTGGCTTCAGGAGCAAGGGCATCGGAGGCATCGGCGACACGACCAAACTCTCGAAGCCAGTCGCCAGTTTCGCATTCGGCGTTATCACGCTCTCGCGGATATACGCCTCGTCCCGACTCGCCCCGATCCCGTCGAGAGCGGGTCCCACCACGCCGCCGGAGCCACCCAGGCTATGGCACGCCAAGCAGGCCGCCGTCGTGTTGGTCCGGAAGATGGCTTCACCCGCGGTCGGATCGCCGGGTCGGAGCGTCACCACGGCATCCAGTTCCGCATCTGCCACATTGTGGGCGCGCACCAGCATCACGCCAGCATTCGCCGAGCCCAGCCATTCGTCCGCGGCGTTCTTCGGGTCCTTTCTGAGCTGGGCCACCACGGTCTTGATCGCCGGGGTCGTGGGGAACTGGGCCAGTTTCACGAAGGCGGCGAGCCGCGTGCCCATATCCGGATCGTTGACGACGCCGGTTTCGAAAAACAACCTGCTGCCCGCCTCGTTCGATTCAAGCGCCCGCACCGCGTTGCGGCGCAGCGGCGCGTCCTTGCTTAGCAGTGCCCAATGGTGCAGATCGCGATCTAGCGCTCCCAAGCCCTGCAGGGCCCAAAGAGCGTGGATTGCTCCCGGACGTCCGGCCTTGTCCTTCACCATCGTCTTCAATGCCGGGACGGCGTCCATTTTCCGGCCGTCGACGATCAGGCGCTGGGCGGTCTGCCGCCAGAAGAGATTGCCGCTATCGAGCGCCGCGACGATCGCCGCGGTCGAGGCTCCCGCCAGTGACTTGATCGGCGTGGCCGCGCCGTCCTTCCAGACCACACGATAGATGCGGCCGTACTGGTTCGTCCGCAGAGGGCTCGTGTGCGCGAGCCCGAAGGTGGCGGTCGATGGGAAGTTCTGCGGGGTCGGGTTGTGCTGGACGATGAAGTTCTGGAAGTCCGCCACCCAGATCGCTCCGTCTGGACCGACATCGGCGTACACCGGAGACATCCATTCATCCGTGCTCGCCAGGAAGTTCAGGCCATCCTCAGCCGCGTAGCCCGAGCCGCTTGGCGTGATCCGCATTATCGATATCAGCTTGGCGGAAGGTTCCGCCACCAAGGCATTCCCGCGCAGCCGCTCCGGCAGGGCATCGCTCTCCATGAAGCGATGATTCGCGGCCGCGGTGTACCCGGCCTGGACATCCGCCTGCCGGACATTGGGCGTGTTGGGGTGAATGCGGAGCCCGGGTGCGAGGGGCTTCGCGGACATGAAACCTTGGGCACCACCTCTTCCTCCACGCCCCGGGGGACTGTTTGGAGCCACGGGCACCGGCCCTGTCGGAGCCCCGAGCGCGGGCGCGGCATACGCCGGAATGCCGACATAAAAGCTCGGCTGGTTGTTCGCGGTGGACCCGAAAAGGTCGCCCGCCGAATTGAAGCCGATACCCCAGGTGTTGTTTGTGAAACTGCCGACGTTTTGCATAGCGGAGCCGTCGGGCCTGAAGCGGTAGACCCCGGTGCCGAACGCTGTGTACACGCCCCCGACAACCCCGCCGAAGCCGCCATTCCCGACCGCGCCGTAAAGCCAGTTGTCGAAGCCGCGAGACAGGTTGTTCGACATCGCATGCGTGTCGTACGCACTCCAATTCATGTAAAACAGCGGTGTCCGCACATCCGCTTTGTCGTCGCCGTTGGTGTCCTTGAGGAAAACGAACTGCTGCAGGGCGGAGACGATGATGCCTCCGTTTGCGAACACCAGCGAGGTGGCCATGTTCAGTTTATCGGCGAAGACCGTGAACTTGTCGGCGCGTCCGTCGCCATTGGTATCCTCGCAAATCACGATCCGGTCGTTGCCTTCCCCGGTTGGCTTTCCATCGGTACCAGGGATATCGAGCATGAGCTGGTGGGGATAGTCATGCGCTTCAGCAATCCAGAGCCTCCCGCGCTCGTCCCAGGCCATGGCAATCGGCCGCCCGATCTCGGGTTCGCTGGCGAACAGTTGGATCTCAAAGTCCCCCGGCACCTGGATATGCTTCATGCTTTCTCTCGCGGGAAGCACGTCCGGCACGGGAAGGTCTTCGATTCGGCGCTCATAATTTGCCACGCCGATCTTCTTTTCGTATCGCACCGCGGCGCGGCTGGCGAGGAAAGCCTGGTACTGGGACATGGCGGCCCGGCTCACGAGCGTCGGCAGGCTGCTCCGGATCTGTTGATCGCTCGGTGGCGAGGTCACCGTCTGCACGCCATGGCCCGAGGCCTTGAATTGGTCGAGAAGGCGCTGCGCGGCAGCGTTGATCTGCCCGGCGGGCCAGGCCACGATGGCGGCGTCGAAGTGCTG
>JBDTOH010000688.1:0-3032 GCA_039933355.1 Gemmatimonadota bacterium
TCTCACTTGGTAGCTTCCGCCTGATGACTTCCGCCCAACCGGACCCATTCAACCTCAGCCGCTTCGTCGAGGCCCAGGCGAACGACTACGCGTATGCGCTGGCGGAGCTTCGCGCGGGCAACAAGCGCACGCACTGGATGTGGTATGTGCTCCCGCAGTTGCGTGGGCTGGGATCCAGCTCGAGGGCCGTCTTCTATGGCATCGCCTCCGCGGATGAAGCCGCCGCCTACCTGGCCCATCCGGTCCTAGGGCCGCGGCTCAGGGAATGCGTCGCAGCGATGACCGCTTTGCAGGGGTCGAGTGCGGTGCAGGTGCTCGGACCAGTCGACGCCGCGAAGTTTCGGTCCTGCCTGACCTTGTTCGGGGCTGTCGATCCCAAAGATGCCCTCTTCAAGGAAGCTCTCGCCAAGTTCTTTGGCGGCGTTCCAGACGACGCCTCACTAGTCCTGCTCGGCGCCGAAGCGGGACGCCTGAACCCTCCGCTGGACGAAGACGGACATACGACTGACGGTGGCTCGGCATCTGCAGGCCGAAGGTGACGCAGGCGCTCTGCAAGACCGCTCATGGCCCCATGATTCACGGCAGCGCTTCTCGGACGGAGCTGGGACAGGGTTTGCAGCCTGCCTTTCGAGGCGCCGGCGCACGGAGAGCCACCTGGGATGAGCTTGGTCAGCCGAGGTCGCTGAGGGACGGACACCGGGTTGGCGCGGTCGACGCATCCGCTCCATATTGATTCATGGCCCCGCCGTCACCGGCCCGAGGTGGCCTCCCAGCGGCGCGATTGTCGTTAGGCAGCTGCACGAAAGAGATCGAACCCATGCTCCCGCCCGCTGCGCTGATCGGAATGGCCCTTGTGGGACTCTCCGGCGGACTCTGCCTCGCGTTCGCGGCGACACGACGAGCCCTGGACAGGTATCGGTCGCCCGAGAACCCCCGACCTCGTCTGATCCGCCCTCACAACATGCTCGCCGAGCTCCGCTTTGATACCTATCGGGTAGGCGCTCGGCCCCTCGTAGTCACCCTCAGACGCCTGTATCTCGGGCTCATGGCTACTGGCCCGTTTGGAGCGTATCTCTTCTTCTCCAGTGGGTGGTAGGAACTGGGTTCCGATGCCCGAGAGTTCGCGCTCAGCGGGCATGCGCCGCACCGATCCGCTGCCCGACGCCAGCCTCCTGCAAGGACATTACCCAATGGATCATTTCGTCCGCACCTTTCTGGCCGTCGCCTGCGCGAGCCCACTCCTCGCGTCGCGAGCGCAGTCGGGACCCGACGTCGTTGAAGTGGTGATCTTGAGCGGTCCTTACGCCGGCACCTACAAGACCCCGTCGTCGGAAACCGTGTGTATGCACGCCAAGCAGCAGAAGTTCACTACGGTGTCGTGGCGGGGCTTTACCGTGCACGATCCGAAGGCGATGTCGGAGGCCGGCGTCAAGGTATCGAATCCCGAACAAGCCGGCCCGAAGCGGGGCGACATCCACATCGCATTCGGCGATCCGGCCAAGAAGCCGGTCGTGTACACCGTGACTCAGGAGCCGGTCACGATGACGATCAAAGGCAAGGGTGTCGCGATCTCGTTCGACGGCAAGACAGCAAACGGCATTCGCCTTCGGGTGAACGCAAAGTGCGCAGAGCTCGAAGATCTGTGAACCGGGTTCGCTCGGCGTTCCAGCAGCCTCGGAAGTCGGCACCGAACGATTGCCTCCAGCCTGACCCGGCCATCCATCGCGAGCGATCCTAACGCCAGGGAGACACTGCAATGAGATTGTGGCTCTCGATTCCCGCGTTGGTGCTCTTGACCCGCGCCGCCGGCGCTCAGCAAGCGGACTTTCGCGATCTCGACGGGTTCATCGAGAAGGCGCTCAAGGAGTGGCAAACGCCGGGCCTCACGCTCACCATCGTGCGCCACGACTCGGTGCTGCTCGCAAAGGGCTATGGCGTTCGAGAAGCCGGCAAGCCCGAGCGGGTCGACGAGAATACGGTGTTCAGCATCGGTTCGTGCTCGAAGGCGTTCACCTCGGCGCTGGTCGCGGGCCTCGTCTCCGACAAGCGGATCGAATTCGACGATCTCGCGCTCAAGTATCTGCCCTGGTTCAGGCTGTGGGATCCCTGGGTGACCAGCCAGGTCACCGTGCGCGATCTGCTGGCCCACCGCGTCGGCGCCGATCTCTTCATCGAGAACCGGCTGTGGCCGTTTGCGACCAGCATGCGCGACCTCGTCGATCGGGGCGGGCGGCAGCAGCCCGCGGTCGGCTTCCGGGAGCGGTACCGCTACAGCAACAACATGTTCGTCGCGGCCGGGTTAGTGGTCGAGGCGGCCACCGGAACGTCGTGGTCGGACAATGTCCAGCAGCGGCTCTTCGACCCGATCGGGATGCGCTCGAGCAGTGCCCGGATCGCGACGGTGCTGGAGAACCCCAACCGCGCGTCGCCGCACGCGCTTCGGAACGGAGCGCCCGCGCCCCTGCCCTGGGCCTCCTGGCCCGACAGCGTGCTCGGACCGACCGGCGGGATCAACTCGAGCGCGCAGGACATGTCGCAGTGGCTCAGGCTCCAGCTCGGTCACGGGGCGATCGGCGGCCGGCGGCTGATCGATTCGGCGGCGTTCCAGCAGATGCACACGCCCCACACGCCGGTCCGAGGTGGTCCGGTCGAAGCGGCGTACTGGTTCGCCCACGTCGACGAGAAGGATCTCCAGACCCGCTTCTGGAATTATGGCCTTGGGTGGTTCGTCGTCGACTATCGCAACCGGCCGCTGATCTGGCATGGGGGTTCGATCAACGGCTTCCGCTGCGCGATCGCACTGCTCCCCGAAGAGGGGGCCGCGATGTACGTCGGCGTCAATCGAATCTCGCTGCTTCCGCCGGCGGTGATGTTCACCGTGCTCGACCGGCTGATCGGAGGTGAGAGCCGCGATTGGAACGCGGTATTCCGCCGGGAGGCCCAGGCTCAGGCCGACGACGCGGTCCGGGTCGCCGAGGCGAGGAACGCAAGCCGAGTCGCCAACACGCGGCCTTCGCTGGCGCTCGCCGGCT
>JBDTOH010000689.1:0-3031 GCA_039933355.1 Gemmatimonadota bacterium
TGAGGCCGCCAGCTCGCTGGGTGAGGACAAACGGCAACGGCTCGTGACACTGCTGGTCGACGTCATGCTTCAGATGTTCGTCTCGGATGGACTGTTTCATGCCGATCTGCATCCGGGAAACATCTTCTTTCACCCTGACGGCACCCTTACGCTCCTCGATTTCGGCATGTGGGGTGAGCTCACGTCTCCACAGCGCGATCGGTTCATTCTCTACTGGTTTGCGGTGGTTCAGCGCCAGACCCGCCGCGCCTTCCACCACTTCAAGGCCCAGACGCGTTTGTTGCCCGGGGCAAACGAAGCGGCATTCTACACTTGTTTCGCGGCGCTCGCGGAGAAGTTCTATGCATCGCGCCTGAGCGAGATGAGCTTCACAAAGGTGTACCTTGAGATGATGGCCGCGGGGTACAAGTATGGGTTCGTGTTCCCAAGCGAACTGATGCTACATGCCAAAGCCCTCACGACGGCCGAGGCCTTGATCTTTACGCTCGCTCCGGACGCGCGCTTTGAGAAGCTTTCGCGCCCGTTTATCGCCCGCGAATACGCGGCGCGCACGGCGTCGCTCGGACTTCTCACACGGCGGGTATCTCAACTGGCCCCTGAACTACTGCTCCTCGGCGAGTTTCTGCCGCCCGGCGCCGTGGACGAGACCTGGGACTGGGATGCAACTGTCGAAGTCTTCAAGGAGTTGCACGAACGGCTCGACGGCGTGCTCCAGCACTCTCTGGAGCGAGGCGGACTGTGGCAGACCCTTCTCGAGCCACATGCGCAGGCGGTCTTGAAGGGAACCCGGCTCGGCGTGCCGGTAGACGACTTCTTGAAACAGGTGTGGGCCCGCTACTACGAACTGGAGCCGTCGATCGCGATCCAGCCGACGCTGGGCGCCGTGTTCACAACCCATCTGGCCGGTGCCACGCTCGCCATGCACGAGACGTTGCTCCGGCACGGAATCGCGGCGGCCGAGTCGTACCGGCTTATTTACGATATCGGCTGGAGACTGTATGTACAAATGGGGGAACCACCGCTGCTTGTCGCGAGCGCGTTCACGCGCGATCCGGGCAAGCGGCTTAAGCTGGCCACGGACCTGTTTCGCGCCTTTCCCTTCGGTGGGCCAAGCTATGGATGGCGCGATGTCCCCAGCGCCGATGGCGTGATTGCCTTCGATTGCACCAAGTGCCCGGTCGCCGACTTCTTCGGGAACCACAACGCCTCTGAACTCTGCGTCCAGACCTTTTGCCGGCTCGATTTTCCGCTCGCCGAAAAGTGGGGTGGAGAATTACGGCGCCGCGGGACGATCGCTTCGGGGGCGCCTGTGTGTGACTTTCACTGGACGCCGCGAGACGCGGTGGAGAAGACTGGGCGGTCCGAATGAGAGTGCAGCCATACTCGGCAGCGGCGCTGTCGCTTGGTGGCACGTCCGAGCAGCTCCTCCGGCCGCCGCTGCGCGAGGCGGAAGCGTGCCGTCCGCAGGATGTTCACCCTTCACCGAGGCAACACCATGAGTTGCTGCAGTGACAAGATGGAACCGATTGCGATGGAGTCGTGTTGCACGCCGGGCGATACCGTCCAACGCGCCGCCCAGGCGATGCGCACGACGGGGTGCGGTTGCGCACCGGTTGTTGAGGATAGACAGACCCGCCGCTTGGTGGGCGTGATCACCGAGCGCGACGTGTGTCACAGCACGGCGGCCGATGACCGGGTCGCCTCGGAGGTCCCCGTCGCAGACATCATGCGTCCGGCCTCTGCATGTTGCGGAGCGGACGACTCCCTGGAGGAAGCGCAGCGCAAACTCGGCGAACACCGAACCACGACTCTGCCGGTCGTCGACAAATCGGGCGGTTGCTGCGGCACTATCAGCGCGCACCGCCTGGGCCTCCGGTAGCACTCCGGACCAGGCGCGGTCATGAACTCGGACCCACGGGCTGGCAAGCCAGCCGAGCCATCGATGCTGGCGAACAGCCCGCGTCTGATGACTGCCTATTACACGATCCCGCCAGATCCCTCAATGCGCGAGCAGCAGGTCGCGTGCCGCTGACCGTCGTCAGCGAGGAGGTCGACCCGACCTTCAGCCTCATGACTGTGGACTGGGGCGGCAAGGGCTGGACGATCGGGATGCCGATCAAGGTGTGAGGTTGCCTGCGTTACGATACGGGCGGCTTCCAGGGGTAACCTATGACGAAGGAGTCACAATGAAAACGAGCGTTTTTGAAGTGCGCGACATGCTGTCGGTATGGAGCGTGGACGAAGTGGAGAAGCGCATCGGCGAGGTGCCGGGTGTCGAAAGCGTCACGGTCAATTTTGCGGCGGGAAGCGCCACAGCGCGCTACGACGAAACTCGACTCGGGATCGCCGATATCAAGTCGGCAGTGCGCCAACGCGGGCATGAGTCCGCCCCGCCCGGCGTCGCTTCGGCGGGCGACGGTCACGACGGCCACTCCGAACCGGGCACGCCGACGGCCCCCCCCCGGCCTGCCGCGCCCACGCCTTCGCCCGCCCCGCCCACGCCGTCGCCGGCCGCGCCCGCCGCTCTCGCAGGCGACGAACAAAAGGACGAACATCAGGGCAAGACGGCGCAGAACGGAGAATAGGACAACACTGTCTTGCGCGGTTGCCATGGCGAGGGAGGTGCCAGACACAGTGAAGATGAACGCCGACGAAGGAGACACGGTGAAAACGAGCGTCATTGAAGTGCATGATATGCTGTCGCTGTTGAGCGTGGAAGAAGTGGAACGGAGGATTGGCGAGGTACCGGGTGTCGAAAGCGTTACAGTGAACCACGCTGGGGGAAGCGCCACGGTGCGCTACGACGAAACGCGCCTCGGGATCGCCGATATCAAGTCGGCTGTGCGCCAACGCGGGCAGGAGGCCGCCGGCTTCGCCGCCGCTCCGGCGGGCGAAGGCGACGAAGGCCACACCTCACCGGGAGCTGCCGCACCGATGCCCGCGCCGGCCGCGCCCCCGTCCGCCGCGCCAGAATCCGCAGGCAATGGCCACGAGGGCCACCCAGCGAAGGGCGCGCAGCCCGCGATGTCGG
>JBDTOH010000690.1:0-3022 GCA_039933355.1 Gemmatimonadota bacterium
GATGGCCGCAAGCGCTGCGGACGCCTGGACCGCACCGATCACTTCGAGGGCCGGACGCATCGCGGTGGCGCCGTCGGGCCCGTCAACCGGCGCGGCGAAGGCCTGGACGGAGAACCGCTCCACGACGGTCGCGCCTAACGCGACGACATTGGCCGCCCGGTTGACCGCCGTCGATGGGCGCACCAGGCGGCGAAACGCCGGCTCGACCGCGATGGTGGGAAGCCGGCTCGCGATCACCGACTTCGCCACCGTCACGCCAGGCGTGAGCGCGCCGAGGATCCGGGCATGGGCCGGCGAGGCAATGCCGAGCAGGGCCGGCGGATCGAGCGTGGCGAGCCGGTCGTGAACTCGGAGCGATCCGCTCCGGGCGAGCTGAGCGGCCCGGAGCAGCCGGTTGGCCGCGAGCACATCGCCGAGCTGCCGCCACGCCCGCGCGACGTAGTCGTCCTGGCGGGCCTGGACGACCTGGGTGCCGAGACCGGCGGCGATCCGGGTGCGCAGGTCGAGATTGAGCTCGGAGAGCCACGGGGGCGGTGTCCCCACGCCCAGCTCGACGGTCAGCGCGTGCTTGTCGCCGTAGATGGGGGGCGCGATGACCGGGTCCGCCGCACCGCTCCGGATCAGCTCCGCCGGACGGTCGAGGAGCACCGTTAGGCTCGCCCGGAACGCCGACTCGGCAGCCGGATCCCGCTCTGGGAGAAGGTCGGAGTCGATCCGGCGGAGCGCCCCGTCCTGCCAGACGATCGCGACCGGATCGGTCACGCCGGCGGGGACGGGGAAGGAGGGAAGTCCCGCGCCGGGCCGGCTCACGTCGAGCGAGCGGGTGCCGACGCCGTCGGGGAGCGGACGGCCTTTGAGCTGCCGGGCGAGCGATTCGAAGTCGGCGTCCTCACCGGTGCGGAACCGCCACGAGTAGTACACCGGGAGCACGACCTCTCCGCCCGGCTGCCACGACGGGGCGAGCGCCAGCTCATCGTCGGGGGTTACATCCTGGCCGAGACCGGCGAGCCGGCCGACGTTGAAGGCGGGCACCACCGCCGCCAGGTACCAGTGGAACGGCTCGAGATGTCGCGGGCACATGAGCCGCGAGACCGAGAGTCGGGGGTCGCCGCCGAGCGCGGCGGCTACGGACTCGCCGTTAGGCGTGACGACCTGAGCGTGGGCCCACATCGACGAGGCGGCGAGATCGGGCAGCTGGGACGCGGCCTCCACGGGAACGTGGAGCTGAGGAAGGGGCGACCCATCGCGGAAGTCACACGCGGCCGGCCCGTCGAGGTCGACGACGACAAGCACGACCCAGGGACGAAGCCGGTCGCCGACCGCCGCCGCGGGCGTGAACAGCCACGGCAGATCGGGCCGGTCGAACTCGATCTGGGCGAAGTAGTTGGGCTCGACGCCGACCGCCCCGTCGATGGGATCGGTGCGGACCACCTGAGTCCGGGCGATGCCGACGACGTCGCCGGGGCCGCGGACCGTGGCGTTATGAGTCACCGGCTGCGCCACACCCGACACCGCCACGCCGACCGGTGCGGTCGCGAGCGCGGGCTGGGCCGGGCCGAACGTGTCGGGCTGCGTGATCGACGCCGCGAACCCGGTGCGGACGAACGAGAGGAAGTGGTACGTGGTGTCGGCCATCAGTCCGCTACCTCGTGGGCGGAGACGACGAGCATCCGGCCCCCGACCGCGCCGGCCGCCGCATACGCAGCCGTCGCGGAAGCGAACGCCGTGCCCGCGTCTGCCGACGTCATAGTGTCCGCCGCGACGACCCGGAAGCTCGCATCGGCGAGCGTAACCCGCTGATCGGCGCCGTTGTTGAGCGTGGCGAAGTGGAGCCCGGAGCGGGCGATGGCACCGACTTCGAGCGCATGGGCGAAGAGCAACAGGTCGAACGGACCGCGGCGGCGGTGGTTATCGGGAATGAACACGGTCTCATAGTCTGCGGTGCTCACCTGCTCGCTCGACATGACGGTCGTCATCGAGCCGAACGTGATCCCGTCCTGGAACGACTCGAACGAAGGCCGCGACAGCTTCTCGTCATCGGCGAGATCGATGAACTGCGAAGCCGCGAACTGACCCATGGCTGCGGTAGCGGGCGGCGCGCCGGCGATGGGGGCGAGCGTCACCGTCGCCGTTCCACCGACCACGTGGCTCCGGCCGATCCGCGTGATCGGCACGCCGATCGGCACGGCCTGTTGCCGAGCGGAGAGCTGGCCGTACGGATGGACTCCAACGTCGGGGCGGTTGGTTGTGCGGAACGTGATCCACGAGTCGCCCGCGGGCGCGACCGCTGCCCACGCGCCCGGCGCCGACAGTCCCGCCGCCACCCGCGCCGATGCGTCGATCTCGGCTTCCGCGGCGACGGCGTCGTCCTCGCCCCACGTGACCTCGAAGCCGGCGTGAACGGTGAAGAAGAAAATGTGGATCGAGGCGTCGCCCTTGGCGTGCCACGGTCCTGGGCCTTCGAGCAGGAGATCCACGGACACGCCGGCGATCGAACGGCCGCCGACCTTGAGCTCGAGCCCGATGTCCATGTGGATCGAGAAGGAGAACTTGGGCTCCCACTGGATCAGGGCGTCGAAGTCGAGCCAGCCGTGGATCGACGCAACGCCGGCGTCGATGTCGAGCGACGCGTGCAGCCCCACCTGGAACGTGTTCGACGTGATCGCCAGGTACGCCTCGGCCCGGATCTTCGTGATCCGGTTGGGCGAGATGTCGATGGCGATCCGGCGGAGCTTGGGGAGATTGGCCGGCGGGGTAAAACGTGGATGGACGCCACCCACGGACAGAATGAACCCGGGGCCGCCGGCCCGCATCGCCATGTCGCCGGTGATCGGAAACGCCGCCACCCGGCTCTGCACGATCGACGCGTCGAAGGAGAACGACGGCTCCTCGAAGTTGATGACGCCGAGGAAGTCCACCTTGATGTCGACGATCGCGAGCTTCTCATCGGGAGTGACCACCCGGAGGCGTCCGATGATCAAGAGCAGCGGCCACAGGAGATAGAAGTGCTCCTCGACCGCCA
>JBDTOH010000691.1:0-3017 GCA_039933355.1 Gemmatimonadota bacterium
CTCTTTCGTCTTCGGCTCCATCCGCACGATGAACAGCCCGCCGTCGATGTCGTTCACGTACGCCAGGTTGTTCTTCACCACCACACCCCACGTCATCGTGAAGTTCGGCACGTAGCCGTCCGGCGCGGACACCTGCGCGTGGGCGATCTCCCGGCCCTGGGCCCGGAGATCGCCGCGGAGCTCGCCGGAGATGTCGAACGCGCGGAAGCCGGCGTTGTACGCGCCCATGTAGAGCGTGTCGCCGGCGACCCACACGTTATGCACCCCGCCGAACTCGGGCTCGTACCACGCCACCGACTTCGGGTTCATGATGTCGCTCACGTCCACGACCTGGAGGCGCCCGTAGGCCCGGCCGGTCTTCGACTGCAGCTCCTGGATCCCGAACACCTCGTCGGCGATGAAGACATAGTTCTTGTGCCGCCACGCCGTGTGGGTGCCGCGGACGTAGCCGGTGCCGCCGGTGATCTCCGCGTCGCGGTAGAGCGCGTTGAGGTCGTACTTGAACTGAGAGACGAACTTCGGATTCTCGGGCGTCCCGCCCTTGATCCCGTTGCCGACGTCCAGAATGATGAGCCCGTCGTTCCAATAGCTTCCGTACAACAAGCCATCCTGCACGTCGATGTCGTGGATATACCGGCCGGCCTCGGCCCGGGTCTCGGTGTGCCACGATCCCGCGCGCTTCGGGTGCGCCGGATCGCTGATATCCACCACGTCCACCGCACCGGTTCCATCGTTCGTGAGGAAGACGTGGGTCCCGTATTTGGGGTCGGTGTAGACGAACGCGGAGTGGACGCCGCCGGTCACGCCATCGGTGAAGTCGGCCACCTTCTTCGGGTGGAGCGGATCGTCGAGCGTGCAGATCACGATGCCGTTCTTCCGGCTGGACGCGCCTTCTCGCGTGAACACCAGCACTTTGCCGTCGGCCGTCGTCATCACGTCGTTGAGGGTGCGGAGATCGTCCTGCACGGAGTCCACGATGGCCGGCTTGGACGGGTCGCTGATGTCGATCGAGTAGAGCCGGTCGCCGCCGCCGGTCGTCCCCAGGTAGGCGACCTTACCGTTAGGGTGAATCCACAGCTCCGAGGTCTCGAACTTGGTCCGCGTTATCTGTCCTACGATGGTCGTCTTGCGGCGGACGTCGCGCGGCGTCACGGTCACGGCCGCAACGGTGCTCAAGCTGCCGAGGTTACCGGTCACGAGATACTGGCCGGCTTCGTATCCGACGAAACCGCCGTCGTCGCCAAGCTGTCCGTGGCCTGGGGAGAATGACCACGTGGGCGTCACGCCGTCGATGACCTTCCCATTGTGGTCCTTCGCGACCGCCTCGAACCGGACGACGTCGCCGGTCCGAACGGTCGGGTGTTCGGGCGTGATTACGAGCGAGGCGGGGGCAGGGAGCACCGTGATCGAGAACGTGCCACGGGCCCGGCCGGCCGTCGCGGAGATCGTCGCCGATCCCGGCGCGACCGCGGTGAGCACACCGCCATCGGCGACGCGCGCAATGGCCGGCGCAGATGAGCTCCACGCCGGCACGTCACCGGTCGAGTCGCCGAATGCGGTCTTGGCGACCGCATCGAGCTTGATCCGCTGGCCCACGACGGCGCGGGCGGGCGTCGTCGAGATCTTCATGGCGGCGGGCGGTCCCGGCACGTTGGAGACTTCGACCCGCCGGGTGAGCGGACGGCCCCCCGGCACACCGGCGATCACGACGATTGGCAGCGTGCCCGGCGAGGCGGTGCTGACTAGTCCGGTGGAGTCCACCTGGCCTGCGTTGGCGAATCCGGCGGGAACGAACTTGATCTTCGCGGCGCCGACCACGGCACCGGCCGCGTCGAGCGCCTCGGCCCGGACCCGAAGCGTGTCCCGGGCGATGATGACGGGCTTGCTCGGCGTGATCCGGATGGACGCGATCTGGGGCGCTTGAGCGGAAGCCGCTTGGACGAGCATGAGCGTGAGTGCGAGGGTTGGGTACACCGTTGTCTCCTGGGGAGTCGGACCAAAGATACTCGAACCGCGAGCGGGGCGGGGCTCGGTCCATCCCCTTGCCGGAGTCGGCGGCGCCGACCGCCGATCCGTTCGTGAACGGTATTTGATGCTTGATCGTATATTCTCCGCGTCCCCGCTCCCCAATTCGCTGACCGGCAGACAATCGAGGTTATCGCCATGACGACGGTCGAAGCCGGGACCCCAAACGGCCCCGAGAACGCGCTGAGCGAGTCCGCCGTCGAATCCTTCCAGCGTTCCCTTCGCGGCGAGCCGATTCCCAGCCGGGACGCGGGTTACGACGCCGCGCGACGGGTCGGTAAGGGCTCCCTTTCCCGGAGGGTCGGATGAGCGGCCTGTCATCGACGCTGGACTCAGTCACCGTATATCGCGAAGGCGCTACCTGCAGGCGGATCGCGAAGATCGCCGGCGGTCCTGACCGCCAACTCCGCCTGGGCGGCCTTCCGCTCTCGCTGGAGCCTGGATCGCTGCGGGCGCGCGTTCAGGTCGGCGCCGGCCGCGTGGTGGATGTCCGGCCTCAGTTCGACGTCGAGCTGGCCGAAGAGGTCGACGTGCCGGCCGAGCAGCGTGCCAGCGAAGACGCCGACGCCAAGCTCGCGCAGCTCGATCTCGCTCGGCAGCGGCTCAACGCCGAGATCGGCGAGCTGCAGGCGCTCGGCCCGTCATTCCTCGAGCACAAGACCGGCGAACCCCCGCGGCCGGCACCGGTGGACTCGATGCTGGCCCTGGGGGACTTCGTCGAGGGTGAGCTGACGGCCCGCCTCGATCGTCGCCGGGCGCTCGACCGGGAGATTCTCGACGCCAGGCAGGAGCAGATGCTGCGGCAGCGCCGCATGCAGGAAGCCTCCACGGCGAAACGGGTCGAGCGGACCAGGCTCTCCCGCGTGGCGGTGGTGACCTTGGCTGAGACGCCGACCGCTCCGTTCGAGCTGGAGCTGGAATACCGCGTGCCCGGCGCGCGCTGGGTGCCCAGCTATTCCCTGAAGCTCGAGCCGGGCATGGCGGGCGGCGCG
>JBDTOH010000692.1:0-3006 GCA_039933355.1 Gemmatimonadota bacterium
TCGCCCCTTGATGACGTCCTTGTCGATGTCCCAGCGCACGGCCTTGGAGGCTGCGATGGTCCGCGCGTATTTTGCGGTATCGGCCAGGGAAACGATGGCGTTCGGAATGATCGCGTTCATGTCTGTCTCCATCCGGTTGTGTCACGGTCACGGATAACCCGTGCTGTGAGGGCGGATGTATCTCCGGGGGTCCGGTCCCGCTATGATCCGGACGCTGGAAGAATTGACGAATCCTCCAAACGAAAAGCCGCGTGATGGATGCCCCAATGGATGCGTTGTCGGACATTCTGCGCGTTTCCCGTCTCAGCAGCGGCGTGTTCCTCAACGCCGAGTTCTCGGCGCCCTGGTGCATGATCGGCCAGATGTCGCCGGAGCACTGCGCGCCCTTTCTCGGGGCGGCGGCCCATCTCATTCCCTATCATTACGTCGTCGACGGCGAGCTTTATGTCGCCGAGCCCAAAGGTCGGCGGCAGCAGGTCCGCCGCGGCGAAGTCGTGATCTTTCCCCACAACGATCTTTACCTGATGGGCAGCGATATAAGCCTGCCCCCGGTCTCGGCCGCCTCCATCATCGTGCCCGAGGGAGACAAGATGGTTCAGACGGTTCTCCACGGCGGTGGTGGGGACAGGGTCCACATGGTGTGCGGCTTCCTGGGCTGCGACAGCGGTCTTGCCAATCCGATCGTCTCTACATTGCCCTCGGCGATGATCCTGAAGGTGGACGACACGCCCGCGGCAGACTGGATCCGTTCGACGTTCCAGTACGCGGCATATGAAGTCGCGAGCGGACGGACCGGTTCCACGGCGGTCCTCTCCAAGCTTTCAGAGCTGTTGTTCGTCGAGGCCGTGCGGCAGTACGTGCAAGGAATCCCCGACGGGCAAACCGGCTGGCTTGCCGGCCTGCGCGATCCGGCTGTTTCCAGGGCGTTGGGGCTCATGCATGCAAACATCGTCCATGGCTGGAGCGTCGACGAACTCGGCCGCGAGGTTGGAATATCCCGCTCCGGCCTCGCCGAAAGGTTCACGCGTGTGATCGGCATGGCGCCGATGCACTATCTCGCCGATTGGCGCCTTCAGGTCGCCGCTCAGAAACTGCGTGACAGCGGTGATCCGCTGGTTCGGATCGCCGAACAGGTCGGATATGAATCGGAGGCCGCGTTCTCCCGGGCGTTCAAGAAGAAGTTCGGCGCAGCACCTGCCACCTGGCGGCGCGCGGAGCAGGCGCAGCACGGGTGATGCGGCCTTTACACAACTTTACCCAAGCGAAAAGACAGCGAAACTGCGGAGGCTCACTCCAGGGCATCGCCCACCGGAGATAAAGTGATGTTCCTTCTCGACCGCCGCCATCTGTTGACCGTTCTCGGAGCCGGACTCTTGACTGCACCTTTCCTGACCACCCCCACGCGCCGCGCCTTCGCCGCCGGCGATTTCGCGCAACGTCTCGCGGTGGCCGAGCAGAGCGGCAAGGTGAACGGCCTGGACGCTTTGCTGGTTAATCGGGGCGGCAAGACGTTGTTCGAGCATTACGGGCGGGGCCAGTACGAGGACATATCGCGCAACGACGGCGGCATCACCAGCTTCGGGCCCGAGGTGCTGCACGACCTCCGATCCGTGTCCAAGAGTGTGGTCGGTCTCGCCTATGGCATCGCGCTCGCCCAAGGCAAGGTGCCGCCGCCCGAGGCCAAGCTCTACGAGCAGTTCCCCGACTATGCCGACCTCGCCCAGCAGCCCGGCCGCGACAAGATCACGATCGCCCACGTGCTCAGCATGACGATGGGCCTGGAGTGGGATGAACTCACGGTTCCCTATGGCAGCGATCTGCGCAACAGCGAGATCGCGATGGAGGCAGCGCCCGACCGCTTCCGCTTCATCCTCGGATTACCGATCGTGGGCGAGCCCGGCGTGAAGTGGACCTATTGCGGCGCCGCGACCGCGATTCTCGGACGGTTGATCGCCAAGGGCACGGGCGAGAAGCTGCCGGCCTATGCCCGCCGCGTCCTGTTCGACCCGATGGGTTTCGGCCCCAGCGAATGGGCGGTCAGTGCCGATGGCGAGCCGCGCGCGGCGTCGGGCTGCCGGCTGCTGCCGCGCGATATGCTGAAGCTGGGCCAACTCGCACTGGCCGGCGGTGTCTGGCAGGGCAAGCAAATCGTGCCGGCAGACTGGGTGAAGCGTATCACCACGCCCGTCGTCCACATCGGGGGGCCGCGCAGCTACGGCTACCACTGGTACATCTACGACGACATGGTCGACGGCCGGCGGCAGTACTGGTTCGGCGGCATCGGCTGGGGCGGCCAGAAACTCTATGTCTTCCCCGGCCTCGATCTCGTCGTGGCGATGAACTGCGGTAACTATCGCAAACCCGGTATCGAGCAGAACCGAGTCAATCTTGCGGTCCTGAGCGAGGTGGTGTTCCCGGCCCTGGGCTGAGGTCGGCCCATCGGCAGCAGGCCGGGTTGTATTCGAGTTGAGATTTACGAAGGCGTAGAATATGGGATAGCTTCAGGCGAGCCGCTGGCGCATGGTCGGCCGACAGTTTCGTGAGCCCCCATGGCAATCCATCTCGATATCTCCCGTCTCAACAGACTCGTAATGGTTGTCATCATCGGCGATGCCAGGGCCAGCGAGTTGCTGGCCCTGGCGCATCAGTTCGCGGACGCCGACATGATGCCCTATCGCAAGATCGTCGATATCACGGCCGCCAACCTGCTCGTCGACGACGCCGAATTGGCATCGGCCGCCGCCGTGCTGAGGGCCGATCCCGCCATGACCGTCCGAGGCCCGCTGGCCTTCGTCGTCGATGCCGCGAGGAGCCCGGTCGCCGAGAGATTCGCCGAACTGACGACGGGGGAGCGGCCGGTGAAGGTTTTTCGCAGCCTCCACGCCGCCCGGAAGTGGCTCGACGAGAGTGCGGCGATCCAGCCACGACGCTGACGGCTGCCGCGACCTGCTGCCGCGATCTCGCCACAGAGATCTCGCCACCGCGCACTGGTACGGCGGTCAAAGC
>JBDTOH010000693.1:0-3000 GCA_039933355.1 Gemmatimonadota bacterium
ACATCGGGACCCGTCACTATCCACCCCGGCTCCGCGCCCAAGTGGAAGCGTCGCTCCAGCGGCTCGAGGCCGCGACCGGCAAGCAGTTCGGCGGCGCTGATAACCCGCTTCTCGTGTCGGTGCGCTCGGGCGCCATGATGTCGATGCCCGGCATGATGGAGACAATCCTCAACCTCGGCCTCAACGAGACCACGGTCGCGGGCCTCGAGAAGCTGTCCGGCAACTCGAGCTTCGCCTGGGATTCGTATCGCCGCTTCGTCCAGATGTACGGCGGCGTCGTGTTCAACGTCGCGAAGAAGCTGTTCGAGGAGCGGCTCGAGGCCCGGAAACATCGGCTCAAGATCGCCCGCGACATCGACCTCCCGGTAGAGGAGTTCAAAGCGCTGGTCAAGGAGTACAAGGAGATCATCGCGAAGGAGACCGGCACCGAGTTCCCCGAGAACCCGGTCGACCAGCTCTGGGGCGCCATCGCCGCGGTGTTCGAGAGCTGGAACACCCGCCGCGCGATCGACTACCGCAAGCTCCACGACATTCCCGATACGCTCGGCACCGCGGTCAACATCGTGACCATGGTCTTCGGAAACATGGGCGACGACTCGGGCACCGGTGTCGCCTTCACCCGCGATCCGTCCACCGGCGAGCGGATACTCTACGGCGAGTATCTGCTCAACGCCCAGGGCGAGGACGTTGTCTCCGGGGCCCGCAATCCGGACCCGATCAACACGCTCAAGGACAAAATGGCGGTCGCGTACCAGCAGCTCGATCAGGTCTCCCGCACCCTCGAGCGTCACTTCCGCGACGTCCAGGACCTCGAGTTTACGATCGAGCGGGGCAAGCTCTACATGCTCCAGACCCGCCGGGCGCAGCGGTCCGGGCACGCCGCCGTTCGGATCGCGTGCGAGATGGTGGATGAGGGCGTGATCTCGGAAGAGGAAGCAGTCGCCCGAATCCCGCCTAACGACTTGAACCAGCTGCTCCACCCGACCATCGATCCCGCGGCCCAGCTCGACCTCCTCACGATCGGGCTCCCCGCCTCGCCGGGCGCCGCCTGCGGCACCGTCGTCTTCGATGCGGACAAAGCCGAAGAGCTCGGCCGCAAGGGCAATCCGGTCATTCTGGTCCGGCGCGAGACCAGCCCCGAGGACTTCCACGGGATGGTCGCCGCACGTGCGATTCTCACGGCCCGCGGTGGGATGACTTCGCACGCCGCCGTGGTCGCCCGCGGGATGGGCAAGCCGTGCGTCGCCGGCGCGCAAGAGATCGAAGTGGACGAGGTCGAGCGCCAGTTCCGGGTCGACGGCCGGATGATCAAGGACGGCGAGTGGATCACGGTCGACGGCGCGAACGGAAAGGTCTTTGCGGGCCAGGCCGCGCTCAAGGCGCCCGAGCTTTCCGGCGACTTCAACCGGCTAATGCTGTGGGCCGACAAGATGCGGCACCTCCGGGTCCGCGTAAACGCGGATACGCCGGCGGACTCCCATCGGGGCCGCGACTTCGGCGCCGAGGGGATCGGGCTCTGCCGGACCGAGCACATGTTCTTCGAGGGCGAGCGGCTGCCGGCAATGCGCGAGATGATTCTCGCCGAGGACGCAGCGGGCCGGAAGCGCGCGCTCGCCAAGCTGCTGCCGATGCAGCGGGCGGATTTCGAGGGAATCTTCCGGGCGATGGAGGGCTACCCGGTGACGATCCGGCTGCTCGACCCGCCGCTCCACGAATTCCTCCCGAAGGATCCGGCCGAGATCGAAGTGCTCGCCGCTCAGATCGGGAAGACCGCGAAGGATGTTCACCGGATCGTCGAGAATCTCTCGGAGATCAACCCGATGCTCGGGCTCCGCGGCTGCCGGTTAGGCATTATGTATCCCGAGATCACCGAGATGCAGGCGCGCGCCATCTTCGAGGCGGCCTGCACCGTGGCCGAGCGGAAGGGGCGGGTCCAGCCCGAGGTGATGATCCCGCTGGTCGCGCACGTGATCGAGTTCCGGAAGCAGGCGCTGATCGTCCGGTCGGTGGCGGAGCAGGTCTTCCGCGAGCGCCAGATCACGGTGCCCTATCTTCTCGGGACCATGATCGAGCTCCCCCGCGCGGCGCTCACCGCCGATGAGATCGCCCGCGAGGCCCAGTTCTTCTCGTTCGGCACCAACGATCTGACCCAGACGACCTGGGGCCTTTCGCGCGACGATGCGGGGCGGTTCCTGCCCTCCTACCTCGAGCGGAACATCATCGAAGACGATCCGTTCCAGGTCCTCGACCTAGCCGGCGTCGGCAAGCTGATCTCCATGGCGGTCGAGCTCGGCCGGAAGACCCGGCAGGACCTCAAGCTCGGGATCTGCGGCGAGCACGGCGGGGAGCCGAACGCCATCCACTTCTGCGAAGCGCAGAAGATGAACTACGTCTCCTGCTCGCCGTTCCGGGTCCCGATCGCGCGGCTGGCCGCGGCCCAGGCGGCGCTGTCGGAGCGGGGGACCATGGATCGGACCCGAGCGACGGTTTAGGGCTCAGGGAGTAGGACTTAGGGCTGAGGGAGTTCCTTCACGTTGAGGTGAGGAGAGGGTCATGACGACTCACGCGAGCGGCACGTTCGACGTGAAGCTGGCTCCCCAACCGACCAGCGACACCACCGAGGGCTCGACCCTCGCGCGGATGTCGATCGATAAGCAGTTCCACGGCGACCTCGCGGCCGCCAGCAAGGGCGAGATGCTCGCTGTAGGGACCGCCGTCAAGGGCTCGGCCGGCTATGTCGCGATCGAGCGGGTTACCGGGACCCTGCACGGCAAGAGCGGCGCCTTCGTGCTCCAGCACAACGCCACGATGAACCGCGGTACGCCCGCGCTCAACGTCATCGTGGTACCGGATTCAGGAACTGGTGAGCTGGTTGGAATAACGGGGACGATGAACATCATCATCGCCCCCGATGGGAAGCATTCCTATGAGTTCGACTACAGCATCGCCGGCGGATAGCGGCCTTTCATGTCCGGGGACCGTCATCCCGATTCCCGGGCC
>JBDTOH010000694.1:0-3000 GCA_039933355.1 Gemmatimonadota bacterium
GTGTCGCCTGCCACTCGGGGGCCTGCACCGGCCGGCGGACCTCGAGCTTCCCGGCTTTGACCAGAATGCCGACCATCGCGTTGGTGACGCTTTTCGTGGCCGACCATCCGATCTGCGGCATCGCGGCGTCGAACCCCTCCGCATAACGCTCGGCGACGATCCGGCCGTTCCAGGCGACGACCACGGCGCGAGTCCGGCGCGGACCGGTCGGGCCCGGCTCGGCGAAGGCGGAGTCGAGCGCGCGGCGGAGCAGAGCCCGATTCACCCCGGCCGGCAGGTGGACGGCATCGACCCGCTCTCCCGCCGGCCACAGACCGGTCGCGCGCGGCGGCCACGGACGGCTCTTCCAGGCCGCGATCGGTCCGGACGAGGTGTCGGGCCGGAGGGTGCAGCCGAGCCCGTCACGAAATACCGCCCGGCGAGCGGTGGCCCCCAGCGAAGCGACGACCGAGCGGGTTGCGGAATCGACCCGGTACGCGGCGGCAGCCGAGCGGGCGAGATCCTGGAGCAGCGCGGCGGCGGGATCCCGGTGCGAGACGAACACGGTGGAGCAGATCATCTTGGCAGCGTAGCCAGCCAGGATCTCGGCCGCTTGCGCGGCGGGGGTTGCGGCTTGAACGAGAAGGAGCGCGGCGAGCGATAGGGTCATCGATTGATTCGGTAGCCACCGGATCGGGCGGCCGGCCCGTGGTTGAGGTTGAGTGCCGCTCAAGGTAAGGTCCCGGAGCGCCCGATCGATAGGGCAGGCCGGACGCGGGTCATTCGCCGAGATCCGAAACGCGACGCACGCGGCGTCCGTAGTCCCGCGTAGTCGTCCAACTCACCTGGCCGTCTCATCGAGGGTTTCTCCGTGCTGATCTGTTCGCGGGCCGGTACCGCTCTCCTCGTCATAGCCACCGGCGCGGGATGCGCGGGTGGATCCACGTCGCCTCCGGGCGCTCCCCAGGCTATCGCGGCGGCAAGCTCGTCCGGCGCGGTCACGTCCGTCGCGGACCGGGTGGCCCGGCTCGAGGCTGCCATCCCTCGCCTGCTCGCGGAGGGCGACGTACCCGGCCTCTCGATCGCGCTGATCGAGAAGGGGCAGGTGGCCTGGACTCATGCCTTCGGCTTCGCGAACGCGGATACCAAGGCTCCGGTGACCGAGCGGACCGTGTTCGAGGCGGCGTCGCTCAGCAAGCCGGTCGTGGCCTACGTCGCGCTCCACCTGGTCGACGCGGGCCGTCTCGATCTCGACGCTCCGCTCAGCCGGTACGTCACCACGCCGTATGTGGCCGACGATCCCCGGCTCGCGGCAATCACGGCGCGGCGAGTGCTGAGCCACACGTCCGGGCTGCCTAACGGCCGAGGCCCGAACCAGCCGGAGCAGATCTACTTTCCGCCCGGGGAGCGGTTCAGCTATTCGGGCGAGGGGTTTCTGTATCTGCAGAAGGTGATCGAGACCATCACCGGCCAGCCGCTCAATGCGATCGCGCAGCAGCTGGTGTTCGATCCGTTCGGCATGGTCTCGAGCTCGTTCGTGTGGCAGAACCGGTATGACTCGCTCGCCGCGTTTCCGCATAACGATGCGGGGGTTCCGGGCGACCGCCGTAAGCCGCTCGTGGCGCTGGGCCACGCCAGCCTCGAGACGACCGCGGCCGACTATGCGCGTTTCATCACGGCCCTCGTGCGTGGCTCAGGGCTCAAGACCGCGAGCCGGAGCGCGATGTTCCGGCTCCAGTCCCAGGTCGACTCCACCTGTGTCGTCTGCACCAGCCGGCCGGCCGGTCCAAAGCTGTCGACGATTGGATGGGGACTTGGCTGGGGGCTTTCGCCGGTGCCCGGCGGCGACACCCTGTTCTGGCATTGGGGCGACAATGGGAACATGAAGGCATTCACCGCCACGCTGGTTCGAGCCGGACGCGGAGTCGTGTTCTTCACGAACGGAGCCAACGGTCTTGGGATCGCGCCGGACATCGCCGCGGTGGCTCTCGGGATTGAGGCGCCGGCATTTCGATGGCTGTCCTACGAGCGATACAACGCGCCGTCCCGGACCGTGCTCAAGGACATCGTTGCGCGGGGCGAGCCGGCCGTTCACGATCTCCTCGCCACTCCCGACCGATTCACCGAAGCAGAGCTCAATACGCTCGGCTACCGGCTGCTCGGCCGCCGCCGCCCGAGCGATGCAGTGGCCGTCCTTCGCCTCAACGCCGAACGGTTTCCGTCGTCCCCGAACACCCATGACAGCCTGGGCGAAGCCTATCTGCGCTTCGGTGATACGACCTCAGCGGTCAAGGAGTACCGGCGGGCGCTCGAGCTCGATCCCAGCCAGCAGAACGCCGCAGACGTGCTTCGCCGCTTGGGCCGCCAATAGGCGCGGGCCTCATCCCCTTCGCCGCCGGGTGTTGGGCCGCTATCTTCGGGCAGATCGGGGCGTAGCGCAGTCCGGTAGCGCGCCTGCCTTGGGCGCAGGAGGTCCCGGGTTCAAATCCCGGCGTCCCGATTGGCGAGGGGTTAGGCAGTAAGAAGCAAAAGTAGGGAACGGCGAACAGGGAGTAGGGAATAGGGCTCGGGGTGACTGCCCTGAGCCCTATCGTTTTGGCGGAAATTGTTGCCGGGTACGACGATCGCCCGATTTGGCTTGACAGTTTTGGATTGCTGCCCTAGCGTTTCATATCGACGACCAATCCCGCTCCCTTCCCAACGGTGAGGCCATAACGATGCCTCACATTCGCCGCGCTTCGCGCTCGCGTGCCGCGCTCCAATGTGCCGCCGTCCTGCTGCTCACCGGGTGTGCCGATCGGGCAGAGCCGGCGGATGTCGGGATCGTGTCCACTTGGCCGGCCGTCAACTATGGGCTCGCTCGGGCCGAGCGGGTTTCGCCGCCGGGTGCCTCACGAATCGCCGCCTACGCCGCCATCGCCCTCTATGAGGGATGGGCGGCTTTCTCGGACAGCCTGCGGACGTTCGTGGGGCAGCTCAACGGTCTAACGTCGCTCCCCAAGCCGGAGCCGAAGCGGCGCT
>JBDTOH010000695.1:0-2992 GCA_039933355.1 Gemmatimonadota bacterium
TTCTCGTCGACGAAGCGGATCGACCACGGCTTCCCGGTCCTATCCGTTGCGGTCAGACTGATCGCCGTTACTCGAACCGAGTCGTCACTCCGGTTCTCGATCCTGAAGTCGAATTGGACCTCCTGCATCATGCGTGACCGCTCGATAAGCACTCGAGCAGGATGGACGGACACTTGGATTGGCGCGGCGGTTTGGAGGAGGGCCAGGACAAGCACTGCAAACATTGCGGAGAGCTCAGAGGAAGGGTTCCAGCGAAATTTACCCTGCTCCGTTAGTGGCCCGCAACGAAATGAACCCCACCTGAGAGGATGTGAGAGCACGCGGCCGGCGTGTCATCTCGCCCGCGGCGGCACGCCGTCACTGACGATTGTTACCTACTGTTGTTGGACTGTCTTGCCGTGGAATACCCGGCCGTTGGCCGACTGGGACCACCACCACGAGTGCCGCCCCTATCGCCGCCTGAAAATCGAACGCCAATACAAGCAGGGAGACCCCAAGTACGGCAGGGAGCGCTCGGACGACGACCGGACGGGGAGGCGGCCCGACGCCACCGGCCGGGCTCACTCCTTGCCAAGGTGCTTGCTGAAGAACTTGACCGTCACGTCGTACATCTCCCGGGATTGTGGCAGGTCGGGATCGAAGAAGAACGCGTGGCCGAGGCCTTCCCAGACGTGGAGCTCCGCATCGACGCCGAGCCGGACCAGCTCCGAGTGGGTCTGGACCACCGAGCTCAGCGCGAAATCCCGGGTCGCGACGACCAGGAGCGAGGGCGGAAACTTGGCCAGGACCGCGGGCGAGTTGATCGGAAAGACCAGCGGATCCTTGAGGTTCGCGTTCTTCAAATAGGGATTTCGGTTCGGCGGCTGGGGGCCACCATTGACGTAATATCCGGAGTCGCCCTCATCCCAGTAGGCGGCTGCGGCGCAGAACATCCCGGCCGCGCCGGGGGTGGGGAGACCTTCCTTCTGGAACCAGGCGAGCGACTGGGCCGTGAGAACCCCGCCGGCGGAGCAGCCGTAGATCCCGACGTTCTGAGGCTTATACTCCTTCAAGATCGCCCGGTACACCGCCGCGACGTCCTGACTGGCCGCCGGGAACTGGTGCTCGGGGCCCATCCGATAGTCGACGCTCACCACCTTGATCCTGCCTGACGCCGCGATCGGGATCGCTTCGACCTGACTCTCGGTCCGCGATCCGATGGTGAAGCCCCCACCATGCACCTCGATCAGGACCCGATTCTTGTTCTCGGGCGAGATCCCGGCGACGGGGGTAACCACTTCGGTATAGACCCCGCCCAGCGTCTGCGGCTCGATCTTGACCGCGTAGCGTGCCTTCAGCTTCGCGATCGACTGGGCGAATATGGGCGCGATGCAGCGCCGGAGGGCGACCGCGCCCTTCTCCGTATCGGCGGTCGTGGTGCACCCCTTGAACAGCCGCTCCGAGGCGAGGTTCCCCTGGATGAACGTCTTGCGAGCTTCCGGAGTGAGGAACGTGGAAACCGGAAGGTCGTATTTCGGCACCGGCGTGGTGCCGTCGGCTCGCATGGTGGGCCGGGCGGAAGCCGAATCCTGGGCGCCGAGCGCCGCGGTGCCGCGGGCGACGGACAGGACCAGCACGATCGAGATGAGACGGAGACGGGCGGATGCCGTCATACTGACCTCCCTGGATTCACTGAAGGAACGACAGATCGGGCCTCACCGAACAGCCTTGACGATCGGAGTAACAGCGGCTTCGCGCAAGTCGTCGCTCGGCTGGCCAAGGGCGGGCGGCTCCATACGCAGAGCGGTTTGGTGTTCAGGTGGGCGATGGTCGTCCTCGGCCTCACGACGGAGAATCGGCACCTACGAGAACAGACCGAGCCAGGTCTCTTGATCAGCGAGAATGCCGGCGCGGTCGCCTTGGCGGGCAGGTCCGGATGGAGATCTGTCCCAAAGGCCGTCGCCAACCGCACGGATTGACCCGTCGCAACAGTCGGCCCCGCGTTCACGGGTACCCATCACGAAGGCCTGGACGACGGTGGGACAGGGCGCAACCCCGTTCATCTTGCCGGTTCCCGCCGGTGCCGGCGCCGTCCCTTTCGACGTCAACCCCTGCGGCACCATTCTCGGGTCCGTCACCCCTCGCCGACGGAACCCAGAAATCGGTTGTGTGGACCCGGACCTCTTGCGACGATCTGCCGTCGGCTTCGTTCTGAATCGCGACGACGGAACTCGCTGTTAGGCAGCAGGCGGCGGCCGGCCGGTCGCCGCCTACACTTTAAGCGCGGGATCGCGGGCCGCGCCCCGTCAACATCCCCTCGCCGGAGACGAAGAAGAGATTGCGGTCAGCGCACGGGTGAGGGCTCGAGGTCGCGGCTTCAAGCCAGGACGTCGGACGAGCTCCGACGAGGCGGCTCCATTGGTGGCCTCGGGCCCACCGGCAGCGTATCGTTGGAGCATTCCTCGAACGGCCGTCGAACGGCCGCTCGGTCTGATCGCCATCGGAACGAGCGGAAGCTTGTCACCGCCGCATCCACCGTCTAACTGCGCCAACAGGTCTGGATCATGAGTCGACTGACACGCTCTTTCGTTTTCGGCACGGCCATCACCCTGCTGCTCGGCTTTCCCACGACCGCTACCGGGCCGGTGCCGACCGACCTCCTATCAGGACTGGTGTGGCGCAACGTCGGCCCGTTCCGGGGCGGGCGGATCTCGGCAGCCGCCGGTGCCATCGGCGAGGCGGGGACGTTCTACGCCGGCACACCGGCCGGGGGAGTCTGGAAGACGACGAGCGGCGGCGAGACGTGGTCCCCCATCTTCGACTCCATCAGCAGCGCCTCGTCGATCGGCGCGCTCGACGTCGCGCCGTCGGACCCGAATGTCGTCTATGTCGGCACCGGACAAGCATACGGCAACGACGGTGACGGGGTGTACCGGTCATCGGACGCCGGCAAGACCTGGAAGCACCTCGGGCTCGAGACCACCAAACGAATTGGTGCTGTCATCGTCGATCC
>JBDTOH010000696.1:0-2992 GCA_039933355.1 Gemmatimonadota bacterium
CGAGAGCGCCGCGGCTAACCTCACCGCGGCGCTCAGGCCCTTCCGCCATCACCGGCTACGGTGCCGACTCACCCCTGTCGCGAAAGCCCATTCGGGCCGTCACGCCGCGAACGATGATCTAGTGCCTCCATTGAAACCCTACCACCAAACGATTGAGGTCGAAGAGGTCAATCCCCTGATGCTCGAAGAACACGTCCGGGCGCCCGAGACCCTTCACTCGAAAAGCGTTGGTCGAGAATCCGTAGTCGAAGTTGAGCACGCCCTGCGTGCTCTTTCGTCCGGCGACCGAGCCGCTGAAGGCGAGCAGCCCTAGCCCCAACCGGGCCCGCGGTGTGATCGTCGATTCGCCGCCGAGCCGAAAGGTGGGGATCCGCACGGCGACATTCCCGGCGAGGAGCAGCGACGTGCCGCCGGAACCGAACCCGAGGGCGAGCTCCGGAACGAAGCTGAGAAGACCATCGCTGCCGGGGCGGCGAAGATCGATGAGTCCGCCGACGACGAACTGCCCGGGCGCGTCGAGATTGAACCCGGCGTACACCGCAGGGTAACGGGCCGACATGCCCAGCAGCCGAGGAGCGTCGCCGTAAGCTCTGTCCACCGGCTCGCGCTCGACCGGGGTCGCCGGCCGGCGATCCCTCTCGGCTTCGCGGAGCGCATCGCGGACGATCGCGGCCGTCCGTGCGGAGTCGTCTCGTTGGCGCCTGGCAACGAGCGAGTCGACCAGCACGAGCGTCCTCGCCTCGAGGGCCGCGGAGTCGAGCGGGGCCGCCAGGGGACGGGCCGCTGCGGCATCGGGTCGACGCTCGCGCGTGGTGTCGCTCGCCTCGCGCCTAACGGCCAGCGAGTCGGCCCGGTCGGGTGCCGGCACGCGAGACGCTCCAGGCTTCCCGTATCGGATGTAGATCTCACCCTCGACGGGTACTGGGAAGGTGGCGTTCTTATCCGAGACGAAGTTGTCGCGATCGGTCCGCGGGTCGGCTCCATCCCGGCCGGCCGGCTTCGATCGCTTGAGGCAACGCTCAATGGCGGCGTTCCGATCAGCCGGACGATCCTCCGTGCGATCCCGATCGTCGGGCTCGCCGCGGATCCGCGCTTCGCATCGCGCTCGCTCGTCGTGGCGACGCCGCTCACATCGCAACCGCTCCATCCGACGGCCTTCGTTCGCCTCGGCGCGGTCGGCGCGGTCGGCGCGGTCCTGGTCAGAGGACATGGAGCGATCCCCACATCGATCGCGGTCGCTCCGCGCCGCCCTCGAGCAACGGACGTCGGTGTCGCGGTCCAGGTCGTCCTTTCCCGCGTCGCCCCGATCCCGCTCGCGGCATCGAGCGGGCAGTCTCTCTCGCACCGGCTCGCCCCCGCGATCGCGATCTTCGCCGACCACCGCCCGGCTCCGGCCGATGGAGAATGAGACCCCCGCGCTCAGGAGCAGGTTGTGCCGGAGATCGTTGGTTGCGGAGACGTTCGCGAAATCGTCGTTGGTGTAAATGAAGTCCCGAGCGGCGGCGTTGAGCCGGAATTGGTCGGTGAGCCGAATCCCAATCCCCCCGCCGACGATCAGCGTCGTTCGATCATCGCGAGGCGCCCCGTTGGCGTCGCGGAAGTCGGACCCGAAGTCGAGGCGGCCCGCGCCAGCGATCAAGTACGGCGCCGGCCCGCGATTGGCATTGAGGTTGAACTGCGCTTCCCCACCGTAGCTCTTGATTGGCGTCGTCTTGTCGAATCGGTAGTCGACTCCGTGCATGTAGAACGCGCGGAGTCCCACGTACTGCCCGACGTCGACCCCGCTGCGGACGCCGAGGAACCACTGGTGTTCGAGCGAGCTCTCGTCGAACTCGAGTCGTCCGATGAACGGTTCGATTGGAATCGACGCCAACGACCACTTCTCCCGTTCGTTCCCCGACTTGGAGGCGCCGATGCCGATCCCGAGCCCAAAGCCGAACGAGAGATTGTCGCGCGTCTTCTTCGCCTCCGGGTCGTCGGGAAGCGTAACGGCGGCATCCCCCGCGAGCCGAAACCGATCCAGCCGGAAGCGTGCGTTCTCGACGAAGACCTGCGCTTCGACTCCCGGCGTGAGCGCGAACCGAATGCCGCCGCCGTACTTGAGCACGATCTGGTCGGTCCGCGGTCCGGAGTCCGGCTCGAAGCGCAGGACTCCCGCGCCGCCGTAGACGAACGGGTTCATCGCCCCGGATCCCAATTGGATCCGAAGATCCCCACCAAAGTGTTGGAGCTTCACGGCCTGGTTGGTCAGCGGCCCGCCCGTGAGCGTCGTCAATCCCGTGCGACCGAGATCGCTGTTAACGCCGTCGCGGATGTAGTAGTAGCCCTCGAGCCCGAGCAGCTGCCCGAACGTCGCTCCGATGCGGCCACCCAAGAGGGTCGAGTTTTCGAGCCCCAGACGGTCGTTCCACTCGATGTGCATCGCGGAGGGAGTCAAGTGATAGCGAACCCCCTGCGCCGCGAGGCCGGCGACCGCGGAGAATCCGCAGAACACGAGGATCGAGGCCGCTCGCGCCACTCGACTGCCGACGGACCGAATCCCGGAGGGGGCCGTAAGTCGGTTGCTGTACCGATGCATGTCTTCTCCAACGTGTGAGGGCCGTCACCGGAACGGCCATTGATAATGCGTGAGCCGTTAGGCTCGAGACCGAGATCACTTCACCCACTCGCGTGCGCCAACGAAAAAAGGCGCGACAGCCCCTGTGGGACCTATCGCGCCTCCATCTGGTAGACCACAACCATCACCCGACGAGGCTCCCGGAGACGTTTCCCCCGAGCGCTCGGACAACATGGGGCGGCGCCGTGGTGAAGTCAATCTGGCGCTTTTCGTCCGCCTCGTGCACCCGTACCGTTAACCCGACACCCCCGCGGTTTTCGACTCAGTCGCTGGAACAGCACCGCGCGGGGTCGAGGCGGCCCTCACTCGATTGGTGCTCGCGTAAGCTTCCCCGAAATCGGATACAGCTAAGTTAGACTTTTCGCGGCCAAGGAG
>JBDTOH010000697.1:0-2984 GCA_039933355.1 Gemmatimonadota bacterium
GCTGCTTGCCGGAGCGGGAAAAATACGACTCGGCGTTGTTGCCGCCGAAGGTGAGTTGCCGGATGTTGCGGAGGTGGCTCTCGCCCGTTTCGGGCTGGAGCATCACGGTGCTCGCTCCCCCGCCGGCGTGGGCGCAACCCGCTACGAGTGCCGAGGCCAGAACCGTCCGGATATTCATCGCACCGCCTCCAGTACTTCCCCAGCATGGCCCTTGGGTTTGACCCTCTCGAAGACCTTCATGATCTTGCCGTCCTCATCGATCACGAAGGTCGTGCGCATGACTCCGAAATACTTCCGTCCGTACATGGATTTCTCCCCCCAGACCCCGTAGCGCTCGGCGACGGCGTGATCGGGATCGGCCAGCAGGGCGAAGGGAAGCTCAAATTTTTTCTTAAACTTGACGTGCGAAGCGACCTCATCCGGGGAGACACCCAGCACCACGGCGCCGGCCTTCCGGACCGCGGCCCAATTGTCGCGGAACTCGCACGCTTCGACGGTACATCCGCTGGTGTCGTCCTTCGGATAGAAATACAGGACGACCTTTTTTCCCTTGAGGCCGGCCAGCGTAACCGGCTCACCGGCGTCGGAGGCGAGGGAGAAGGGCGGAGCTTTCTGGCCAGGCGTCAGCATTGAATCGGTGAGAGGTAGAGGGTGAGCAGTGAGAGGGACCAAGGGTCCTTAAGGTAATGAGAAGGCCTTGAGAACGCCGTCTTCCCCATTGCCGCCGGTGGCAATCACCACGAACTGGCGCCCCCGCACGGTCCGGTAGGTCATCGGCACGGCATAGCCGTAACCGCCCAGCTCGCCGCGCCACAGCTCGCGCCCGGTGGAGGCGTCGTAGGCGTAGAGAACCGCATCGCCGCCGGAAACGAAGACCAGGCCGCCCGCGGTCACCATCGGGCCGGGGGAGCCGACCACGCCCACCGGCGGAAGGTTGAGGCCCTTGAACAACGGGTGATTCCGGATGCGGGGCCAGTCGCCCATGGTTACCTGCCAGCGCTGGGTCCCGCTGGCGAGGTCGATGGCGGTCAGAGTTCCATAGGGCGGCTTGATGATGGGGATGGTGCCTTCGACCTCGGGCTCGGCGCGGTCACCCGGAGAGGAGCTGATGCCGAGCGCCGCATCGGACGCGATCGAATACTCGGCGTCGTTGGTCTCGGAGCGCACCGGCCGGGTCAGCTTGAGCAGCGCCGGAGAATTGTTTGCCTTGACGAAGAAGAGTTCGGTCAGCGGGTCGAAAGCTCCCCCGCCCCAGCCTGCGCCGCCGATGACACCCGGCAGCGCCACCGTGCCTTCGAGCGATGGCGGCGCGAACAGCGCGCCCAGGCGGTGCCCTGCCACCGCGGCAAGCGCCATCGCCTTGAGTTCTGGAGTGTAATCGAGCAGATCGGCCTCGGTGACTCCCTGCCGGCTGAAGGGGAGGGGCCAGGTGGGCACCGGCTGGGTTGCGGCTGCGCGCTCGCCCGGCACGTCGCTCGGAGCGACCGGGCGCTCTTCGATGGGCCACACCGGCTTTCCGCTCACTCGATCGAACACGTAGAGAAAACCGGTCTTGCCCGGCATGGCCACGAGATCCGAGGCGCGGCCGTTGCGATGTACCGTGGCCAGGAGCGGCGGCGCGGGAGGATCGTAGTCCCAGAGCCCGTGGTGCACGGTCTGGAAATGCCACAGCCGCCGACCGGTGCGCGCATCCAGTGCGACGATCGATTCGGCAAAGAGATTGTCGCCCTTGCGGGCCCCGCCGTAGTAGTCGTTGCTGGGCGTGCTGACGGGGAGAAAGACCATTCCGCGCGCGGTGTCCACGGTAAACGGCGCCCAGACGTTGGTATGACCGACCCGGTTCGATGCGCCCGCTTCCCAGGTTGCCGCGCCATATTCGCCGTCGCGGGGGATCGGGCTCCAGCGCCAGACCCGCCGGCCGGTGCGGACATCGAACGCCTGCACATCGCCGGGTGGGTCACCCTTGTAGGTCAGGCGATCGGCGACGCCGTTTCCCAGGATTACCAGGTCGCGCCACACGACCGGAGGGGACGTATTCGTGTAGTGGAGACGGTTGGTGGGATGGATGAGGTCCGCGGTGAGGTCGATCTCTCCCTTGGTCCCGAAGCCGGCTATCGGCTGCCCGGTACCGGCATCGAGCGCGATCAGCCTCCAGCGGGAATTGAGAAAGATCCTGCGGCTCTGTCCATCACTCCATGCCGCCACGCCGCGATGGACGAAACCCATGCCGTTGGGAGGCTGGCCGGCGTCGTAGGCGCGCGGGTCGTACCGCCAAAGCTCCCTCCCGGACGTGCCATCCAGCGCCACGACCTGATTGTAGGGAGTCGAGAGGAAGAGCGTATCGCCGATCATGAGCGGCGTCGCTTCGAACAGCCCCGGGTGCGCGCGCGAGGCGGAGTCGGGATGCTCGCCGGTGCGCCATTCCCAGGCGCTCCGCAACAGGTGGACGTTGTCGCGGGTGATCTGCGAGAGGGGTGAGAACTTCATCGCGCCGGGATCGCCGCCGTAGGATTTCCATTCGCCGGGGGGCGCGGCCGCTCCGGTTCCGGCGTCATAACGGTGAACCCGCCCGCCCTTCATCACGAACCGAACCCGGCGCAATGCGGTGATGTCGGTGGAAGGATCTCCCGCAACGGCAATGAGGTCCGCCTCGAAGCCAGACGCCACCGTCCCCAGCCTGGCCCCCAATCCCAGGGACCGGGCATTGAGCGACGTGGCAGAGACCACGGCGGCCATCGGTGTCTGGCCACCGTCCTGCACTCGGCAAACCAGGTCTTCGGCGTTCCTCCCATGCGAACCGGCGACCGCATCGGTCCCGAAGACGACGTTGAGGCCCGGCGTGGCGAGCGCGAGCTTGAACGCGGCGCGCGCCATCGGAATGGCTCGCTCCATCGCGGCGAATCCCTCGGCGTTGTAGTTGCCGATGCCCTCGAACTTCGGGCGGTTGTCGAGATAGTTACGGAAGACCAGCGAGCACTGCGGAT
>JBDTOH010000698.1:0-2983 GCA_039933355.1 Gemmatimonadota bacterium
CTGGCAAGCGCTGCGTGCAAACTACATCCCACCAACCGACTTAACCACGTCTACCCGCTCGACGGGACCGGCGAGCCCGGAGCGCGTGGTGTTCGCCGCTGGGGTACCAACTGCCGCTTCTTGGGGCGGGACAATTTATCACCGACTGTCTTGGAATGCTGGCCCGAGCGGACTCGATGACCGCCGCCCGGTGAGGGACTAGCCCTTTGGAGCGATTGTTCCCGTCGGCGGACGCCTATCTATTGACCCCCGCGACCGAGCGCAGCGCGGATCCGATCGCCGGATGCCCAGTGTCACGCGAGTTTAGGCAGGAGACCAAAGTGGACCACAACCGAACCAGCGCAGACGAGATAGACACCGGCGAACAGGGGATGACCAGCGAGCGCCGCCCTTGGACCCCGCCAAAGGTGATGCCGGCCAAGATCGAGGCGACTACCGCCAAGCCGCCTTCGGCCATTGAATCCAGTCCCAGTTTCGGGCCGTCATAGGGCCGAGGCTGCGCCGCCGGCCGGCGTCGGACTGGATGACTCCGATTCATGGACCGGTGATCGGCTCAGCCCACCAGGATTGGCCGTACACGCCGGGGATGCTCTTCGACTAGGTTCCACCCTGAAGGAACCGACGCGTGCATCCACCGCTGCGCGCTCCTACCGACCCGAACTCCGGCCCATAAAACCAACCCATGCCAGGTCTCTTTGATCCGCTCACGCTCCGGGGCCTCACGCTTCGGAACCGCGTGATGGTCTCGCCGATGTGCCAGTACTCGAGCGTCGACGGCTTCGCCAACGACTGGCACTTCGTGCATCTCGGCACCCGCGCGGTCGGGGGCGCCGGCCTCGTTTGCGTGGAGGCGACGGCGGTCACTGACGAGGGGAGGATCAGTCCGGAGGACATGGGCCTCTGGATGGATGACCACGTCGAGCCCCTCGCGCGGATCGTCCAGTTCGTCCACGACCAGGGCGCTGCATCGGCGATTCAGCTCGCGCACGCGGGCCGGAAGGGGAGCACGCCGGCCCCGTGGGCGCCGCGGCACGGGATGATTCCAGAATCGGAAGGCGGCTGGCGACCGGTTGCGCCGAGCCCGGTCGCGTTCTCCGACGAGTACCCGATGCCGGTCGAGCTGTCCGTAAAGGACATCGGCGGCGTAGTCCAAGCGTTTGCCGATGCCGCCCGCCGAGCGCACCGGGCCGGCTTTCAGGTCGTCGAAATCCACGCTGCCCACGGGTATCTCCTCCACGAGTTTCTGTCGCCGAGCAGCAATTTGCGGCGCGACGAGTACGGGGGAAGCTTCGAGAACCGAACCCGGATCGTGCGAGAGATCGTGACCGCGGTGCGCGCGGTCTGGCCGGAGCGGCTTCCGCTCTTCATCCGGATCTCCGCCACGGACTGGGTCGAGGGAGGCTGGGACGTGGAGCAGTCGGTCGAGCTGCTCCGCACTCTCAAAGGGCTCGGCGTCGATCTCGTGGATTGCTCGTCCGGGGGTAACGTGTCGGGCGTCAGGATCCCGTTAGGCCCCGGCTATCAGACTGAGTTCGCGGCTGAGCTCCGGCAGCGCGCGGAGATGCCGACGGCCGCGGTCGGCCTGATCACCGCTCCGGCCCAGGCCGACCACATCGTTCGAACCGGCCAAGCCGACCTGGTGGTTCTCGCGCGGGAGTTGTTGCGCGACCCGTACTGGCCGCTCCGGGCGGCCCGGGAGCTCGGCGTGCCGGTGAGCTGGCCGGCGCAGTATCTCCGGGCCGCACCGCCGGGGTCGCCGGCGCGGGGGCCCGCGGTCACCGGCTGAGCGGGCGGTCGTCCGAGGGAGCACGAACGACCGTTAGGCACGCCCTCGCTCTCCGGGCCGGCCGGCGCCCTCCCGCGGACCCGGCGACGCCGACGTAGATTCTCACAAGCCCGAACGACTCACAACAGCTCGAGGATCCCTCCCATGGCCGCCGCTTCCCGCACCCTCAAACGCCTGGCCATCCTGGCGATCCTCGGAACCGGGCTGATCCACGCCATGGAGGCGCCGCCCGCCTTCAGCGAGGAGCGATACAAAGGAATCCTGTTCGTCGCCAACGGCATCGGCGCCCTCGTGGCGGCGATCGGCATCTACCGCAATCAGCGACTGGGGTGGATACTGGGGCTGCTCATTTCGTTATCCACGATCATCGCCTACGTCGCGAGCCGGACCGTCGGGCTGCCTGGCCTCGCGGCCGAGCCCGACGCCTGGCTCGAACCGCTCGGGGTCCTATCGCTGGTGTGCGAGGCCGTGTTTGTGATCGTGTTCATCGCCGCCCGCGGCTGGAGCGACAAGTCGGCGGCGTGACGGTGGACTTGCTCGACCAGGCGAACGGCCCGATCAGCCCGGCAGTCGGCTGTTCGCGCCGACATCGGACTTGGTTGGCTCGACAATGATCTTATTCGGCCTGACGAACGACCCGGTCAGGCCGGGGGTTGAGTTGGTTCGACGAGTCTCAGCTCAGCAGGCCATGCTCCACGACGTACCGCACTAGTTCCGCCTTCGACGTGAGCCCCATCTTCTCCATCAGCCGCGCGCGGGGGCATCTAGGTCGGAGGGTGGGACGGATACATCGGATGGGCGGATACATCGGATCGCCTCGGTGAGCCGATTGGGAAATGGGAGCGGTGCGAAAGAGGGGGGTAGGAACAAGAGAATGAAAACCTTAGGTCACAGGCGGATGCTCGACCGTTCGCGATCGATCCGATGTATCCGTGGCATCCGATGTATCCGTCCTCACGCTCCCGGCCTGGATCCGTGCCGCACGAGCGCCTCTCTCGGGATCCGGGATCTGCATTGCTCGGCACGCCGGTCCTGGTTAGCTGTGCTAATGACCGGGCGGCGCGATCATCCCGCCTTTCTGACGGAGCGGTCGGGCTCTTATCATTCTCCTATGAAAGAACCGGCCAAGCCCACTCCCGCCCTCGCTCGTGAAACCCACGAAGTGGCCGACCGGCTGCACTCGCTCGCCATTCACTT
>JBDTOH010000699.1:0-2982 GCA_039933355.1 Gemmatimonadota bacterium
CAAGCTGATTCGGGCGGGGGCGCCGATCCTTCTCGCAACCGACGCGGGGATCATGAACCCCGATGAGTGGGAGCGGGTCACGCCCGCCTTGCGCGAGGACAACTCGACCGAGGTCGGTCCGGCCCATTTCCGGTGGTTCGACGCCGTCACGGAAAAGGGCATGAAGCCGATGGACGCCATTCTCGCGGCGACTCGAAACATCGCGGCCGCGTATCGCGTGCTCGCCGACTTCGGAACGCTGGAGCCCGGGAAGCGCGCCGATCTTCTCATCCTCGATGCCGATCCCCTGACCAGCCTTGCCAATCTCCGTCGGATCAGCGCGGTCTTCAAAGACGGCGTCGCGATCGATCGGGACCGGCTTCCGGTCAAACCGGTGCTGACGGGTCCGCGGCACTGACGGAATAGGGGACCGGGGGCCGGGGACCGGGAACTGCTCGCGGTGGAGTGGAGGTAACGGTCGGTGCGTCACCGACGCGCGTCTCGCCCTAACGTTGCCTGAGACCCCCGTAGCGACGAGGGAGCCGCCCTCGTATGATAGCGGGACGGTCGGGCCGGCTGGTTCGGTTGCCGTGCTGGTCCGCCAAGTCAACCGTGGGGCGTCCTAGCGCCCCTCACTGAAATGGAGTCGACGTATGAGATCGCTGTTTCTGTCGATCGCGACCGGCCTCTGCGCTCTGACGACGGCCGCTCGAGCTCAGTCGATCTCGGGCGAATGGGATGCGACGATGAACACGCCGGGCGGCGTCCGCAACTTCAAGATCGCCTTCAAAGCGAACGGTGAGTCCGTCACCGGCACGGTGAAGCGCCAGGCCGGTGATGTGCCGCTCACTGGGACGATCAAGGGAGACCAGCTGAAGTTCAGCTACATGATCACCTACAACGACAGCCCTCTGGAGGTGACGATGGCCACGACCGTAACCGGCGATTCGATGAAGGGCACGGTCGACTTCGGCGGCATGGCCCAAGACGAGTTCTCGGCGAAGCGGGCAGCGCCGGGCGGAACCTCGCCCAAGCGTTAGGACTGAGCTGCCGACGCCGATCAGCCCATGCTTCTCCACTGCATCCTTGCCACCGCGTTTATCGTGGCTCCGCAACAGAGCCCTGGTGGGGACCGGAGCGCACGCGTCGACAGCCTGGTCGAACAGATTCGAGTCCAGCGTGAGATACCGGGCATCGCGGTCGCCGTGGTGCGCGACGGACGGGTGATCAAGGCCGCGGGATATGGATTCGCCAACCTCGAGCTCCGCGCACCGGTCACACCGCGGACCCGGTTCGGCCTCGGCTCGATCTCAAAGCAGTTCACGGCGACCGCGATCATGATGCTGGTCGAAGGAGGTCGGGTTCGGCTCGACGATCCCATCACGCGATATGTCGACTCCTTGCCGCCGCACTGGGGCAGGATCACCGTGCGCCACCTGCTGACCCATACTTCGGGGCTGCCGGAGGAGCATTGGCTGCCGAGCTTTGTCGAGTTCGATCGGTTCGAGCACGGTCAGCTGGACGTGCTCCGCACGATCTTTTCCGACTCGCTCCAGTCCGCGCCAGGGGCGAAGTGGGCCTATCGGAACAGCGCCTTTCGCCTGCTCGGCATGATCATCGAACGGGCCTCGGGCGAATCCTACTGGAGCTTCCTCGATCGGCGGATCTTTCGACCGTTAGGCATGACCGCGACCCGCAGCAGCGACCCGAAGACACTCATTCCCGACCGGGCACAGGGATACGGGAAAGAAGCTGGACGGATCGTCAACCGGGACGCGGTGACGGAATCGGCCGCCTTTTCCGAAGGCGCGCTGATGTCTTCGGTCCTCGACCTCGCGAAGTGGGACTCGGCGCTCTACTCGCCTACGATCATCAGCCAGGCGAGTCTCGATCAGATGTGGACTCCGGTCCGGCTCAACGACGGCAGCTCCTATCCCTATGGATTCGGCTGGGCGCTCGCCCCGACCAACGGCCTCAGGACCGTGAGCCACGGCGGCTCGCTGCCCGGCTTCGTCACCATGATCGGCCGGTACGTGGCCAAGCGGCTTACGGTGATCATCCTCACCAACGCCGAATGGTCGAATCCGGACTCGGTGGCTCGTGCGGTCGCGGGGGTGTACGAGGCGGACCTGCAGGACAGCAAGTAGGGCGGCACGGCGGCACGGCGGCACGGCGGCACGGCGGCACGGCGGCACGAGAAGCTAAGGACTGACGTGAGGTGGGAAGAGTGCCAACGCCGGGGATTCAGCCCAACGACGGCTCGCCGACCAGGCAGGACGTGCCGAGCGGCGACGAAGGCAACCGCCGACTTGCGTAAGCGCCCGCGGCGACGTACTTCGACCATATGATCAGCGCCCTCCGGGTCCTGGCTCTCGCCCTGGCCCTTGCACCTTCCGGTGAGGATCCCCGATCGATCGTACGAGCCGCCGCTCGGGCTATCGAGGGTGATAGCGTCGCGCGGGTTGAGGGGAGATGGTCGGCCCGGGTGGCAAGCAATCCCCGCGACCGTCTTGCCCGGCTCGGCCTTGCGAGCCTAACCCGGTTCCGGAACGATACTACGCGCACCCGCCGGGAGCTCGGCGCGCTCCTGAGCGAGCGGAGCGACGATCTCGTCGCGGTCTACGCAAGGCTCGGCCTCGCCTGGAACGGCTTTGGCCGGCAGCCGTTCGACACGACGCTCGCGGTCGCCCGGGTGGCCCTCGACCAAGCCCGAGCGCTCGGGGACTCCGCCGCCACCGCCGAAGCACTCGGCATGGCGGGATTTCTCGGCTCGAGGCTCGGCTCGTACGGGCCGGCACTCGACAGCCTCGCCGCGGCCGAACGGCTGGTTCCCGCCAACCTGCCTGAGCTTCGCGGACAGATTCTTTGTACCGCCGCGCAGATGATGTCGCTCGCCGGCCGGCCGGATGCTCGAGCCTTCGGGAACCGGGGTCTTGCCCTCGCGAAACAGGCGCGAGACGCTCGCACGCTGACCGACCGCGTCGTGGACGCGATCAGCATGTT
>JBDTOH010000700.1:0-2980 GCA_039933355.1 Gemmatimonadota bacterium
GTAGCAACGACTTGGAATGCCCGCTCCGTCGAACCTCTCGAGGACGAAGGCGTGGATGGTGCGCGAGCGTTGTTTCCGAATGTAGGCCCGAGTGTCAACTAAGTATCAAATCGTGGTGTGACATGAGGTTGCGCCCGAGGGCTCGGTGACAAGTGCGTGCTCGCAGGCATCTGAGACGGTTGATTCCGGACCCGGCGGATGCAGGATGACGGATGATCGAGGGCCGGCGGGGATGGCCCAATGCACTCGACTTCCGACTTCCGACTGCCGACTTCCGACCTCTGACTTCCGACCCTAATTCGCTGCCCGGACGCAACTTGCATCCCCTCGCGCGGGGTGCGACTTTCCATTCGATGAACCCGGACGAACTCCTCGCCGATCTCAAGGTCGGAAAGCCTGCGGCCCTTGCTCGGGCGGTGTCGATCGTCGAGAACGGGCGGCCCGGGTTCGAGCAGCTCCTCACGGCCCTCCACCCCAAGCTCGGCCATGCCCACCGGATCGGTATCACCGGTCCTCCGGGCGCGGGTAAGTCCACGCTGACGCAGCAGTTGGTGAGCGCCTACCGGGCGAGCGGCCTGTCGGTTGCGGTGATCGCGGTGGACCCGACGAGCCCGTTCACCGGGGGCGCCCTGCTCGGCGACCGGATTCGGATGGAATCGGTCGCGCTCGACCCGAGCGTATATATCAGGTCGATGGCGACCCGCGGCTCGCTCGGCGGGCTCGCGACGGCGAGCCGAGAGGTATGCGACGTGCTCGACGCGGCGGGGTTCGATCGGATCCTGATCGAGACGGTGGGCGTGGGGCAATCGGAGCTCGACGTCGCGAAGATGGCCGACACGACGGTCCTGGTGCTCGTTCCCGAGTCGGGCGACGGCATCCAGACGCTCAAGTCGGGCGTGATGGAGATCGCCGACGTGTTCGTGGTGAACAAAGCGGACCGCCCCGGCGCGGAAAAAATGCAGCACGAGATCGAAGTGACGTTAGGGATCCGACAGGGGAATGCGTTCAGGCGGATGAGGGCGCACCACGGAGCGTCGCTTACGACGGTAAGACGGAAAGACGGTAAGACGGTAAGTGGGAGCTCACTTACCGCCCCCGCCGTACCCGGAAGCGAGCATGACAGCGGAGCTACCGCCCCCGCCGTGAACGGAGTCGAGCGGGACACCGGAGTTGCCGCCCCCGCCGTGCACGGAGGCGCGGAGGCCACCGGAGTTACCGTCTGGGAGCAGCCGGTGCTCCTTGCCAAAGCGAGCCTCGGCGAGGAGATCGCCGCGATCGTCGCTGCCGTTGGGAAGCATTGGGAGTGGCTGCGGGTTACCGACGTCCTCACCGAGCGGCGCCGCCAGCGGTTCGCGCTCCGCACGCGAGAGGTCGTGGACCGGATGGTGGGGCGGTGGGTGTGGCGGGAGACGACCGCGGAGGCGCAGATGATCGAGCGGCTCGACGATGTGGTTGCGGGGCGGGCGAGCCCGTACGAGGTCGCCGCGGAGATTGTGACCGGACTGAAAGAGGGAGCGCGCGTATGATCGACTCGAAGGTGCTGTTCGAGACGGAGCGGAACAAGGAGCTCGATGACCTCCGCCGAGAGGTCCGGGCGTGGCGGGCGGCGTACGGCAAGCTGCCGCTCCGGGACGACACCGACTTTACCTCGGTCTCGGGGCGGCTGGTCGAGCCGTTGTACACGCCCCTCGACCTCGAGCCGACGTTAGGCGATCCCCGGGTCCTTCCCGGCGCCTACCCGTTCACCCGCGGCATCCATCCGACCGGTTACCGCGGGAAGCTCTGGACGATGCGCCAGTTCGCCGGGTTCGGGACGGCGCAGGACACCAACGAGCGGTACAAGTTCCTGCTCGAGCGGGGTCAGACCGGGCTCTCGGTCGCGTTCGATTTCCCGACGCTGATGGGCTACGACTCGGATCATCCCCGCTCGGAGGGCGAAGTGGGGAAGTGCGGAGTCGCGATCTCGAGCCTCGCGGACATGGAGACCTTGTTCAGCGGAATCCCGCTCGACAAGGTGTCGACCTCGATGACGATCAACGGGCCGGCGGCCCTGCTGTTCTGCTTCTATGTCGCCGCGGCCGAGCGTCAGGGCGTCACCATCAAGGACCTGCAGGGCACGGTGCAGAACGACATGCTGAAGGAGTACATGGCGCAGCATGCCTGGATCTTCCCGGTCGAGCCCGCGCTCAAGATCATCGTGGACATGTTCGAGTGGGCGGCGGAGCATACGCCCAAGTGGAACACGATCTCGATCTCGGGCTACCACATCCGCGAAGCGGGCTCGACGGCGGCGCAGGAGCTGGCCTTCACGCTCGCCAACGGGTTCTGCTACGTCGAGCACGGGATGGCGCGCGGGCTCGACGTGGACAGCTTTGGTCCCCGGCTCTCGTTCTTCTGGGACGTGCATAACGACTTCTTCGAGGAGATCGCGAAGATGCGGGCGGCGCGCCGGATCTGGGCCCGTCACCTCAAGGAGCGTTACGGCGCCCGTGACGAGCGGACCTGGAAGATGCGGTTCCACTGCCAGACGGCCGGGGTGACGCTCACGGCGCAGCAGCCGATGAACAACATCGTCCGGGTCGCTTACCAGGCGATGGCGGCGGTGCTCGGCGGGACTCAGTCGCTCCACACCAATGCGCTCGACGAGACCCTCGCGCTCCCGACCGAGGGAGCCGTGCGGGTGGCGCTTCGGACCCAGCAGATCCTGGCGCACGAAACCGGCGTCCCGAACGTGGCCGATCCGTTAGGCGGGTCGTATTACATCGAGGCGCTGACCGATCAGCTCGAGCGCGAGGCCGAAGGGCTCTTCGCGGAGATCGAGGCGCAGGGCGGCGTGGTCCGGGCGATCGAGAACGGATGGTTCCAGCGCCAGATCGCCGCGTCGGCGTCCCGGTTCCAGGTCGAGGTGGACGAAGCCCGCCGGCCGATCGTCGGCGTGAACGCGTACACGGAGGATTCGGACGGGGCCGGGCTCGACATC
>JBDTOH010000701.1:0-2961 GCA_039933355.1 Gemmatimonadota bacterium
AATCGGTTGGCCGCCGGCTGAAGTGAAAAGCGGATTTGCGCGGGTCCGCTCGTGAGCGGGACCGCCGCGTCGACATCCTTGGACATCGAGCTGGTCCAGGGCGCGCCGTTGGTTGAATAGGGCGGCTGCCATGGGGTTCGGTGCGACGATCTCATGAAGCCCTGCGACACGAGCGTCGAGTGGCCTTCCGGGTCCACGTCCTCGAGGTAGACCGCGAGCGAGTTTGACGTGGGCGTCCTCTCGCGGGTCGTTAGGCTCTCCCGGTCCGTGCGACCAGGGTCCGATCGTGATTCGCCGGGGCACCGTCAGATTGTAGAAGTAGAGCAGCCGCTCGTTGGGTGCAGGATCCTGCCAGCCGTCCCACAGGTAGGTGGGGATGCGGGCGGCGTTCATCCGGCCGACCCAGTCCTTCACCAGATCTAACGACTGAGCCGGCTGAGGCCATTGGTCCGCTGCGAGCTTGCTCCGGAGCGCATCATGCCCTTTGACAGCCCGATCGAGGGCGGCGGCGTCGAACAGCGTGTCGAGGATTTGGTCCATGGTCTTGAGCCCGAGCTCGGCGACTGCCTCCTTGACCACGGGATGCTCGACTCCCGCGTCGGTATAGCCGCGGAATGAGGCGGCGCCTTGGGCTGCCCGCGCCGACTCCCGCAGCTTCCCGTCCAAATCGAGATCGACGCGTGCCACACCCAGCACCCGTTTGCCGGCTCGCACCCGTCCGTATGTAGACCCCGTTTGACCCTGATCCTTCACTTCCGAGAGCCCCACGAGCGGCTTCCGCATCGTCAGCGCCGCGCCTTTGCCGAACACTCGCTGGAGCGGAAGATCCGATAGAAGTCCGGAAAGTTAGGCACGGAGGGAAAGATCGCGGCAAGCTTGGCGGGTTTGGCCATGGCAGCGATCAACTGGATGATCCCGGGCCATGAGGCGCCGAACATGCCGACCTTGTCCGTGCTCCACGGCTGCGCGGCCGACCACTCGATGACCTGGGTCATGTCGTCCGCTTCGGTCGCCAAGAGGGGCGTCTGCACGCCGTAGGACGCTCCAGTCCCTCGGCTGTCCATCGCGACGATGATGTAGCCGTGGCGGAGCAGTTCGCTCGCCATAACGGCCGAACCGCGCTCGGAGCGATACTCGGCCGGGTCGAGCAGCGGACCACCCTTCTTTCCGGCTTCGATCAACCCGGGCATTGTGGCGATCGACCCATCCTCCAGCTCGGAGCTTCGCCAATAACGGGTCACGTTGAGCGCGACAGGGAGCCTCTCGCTCGCGACGACTCCCCCAACGGCGGGGCGAAAGATGTCCACGGCGATTCGGGTGCCGTCTTTGACGGTGATGTAGACCGACTCCCTGAGAAAGCTGTCATAGCGACTGGGAGAGTAGCCTTGATACTCGCCGAACTTGGAGACCCGTGGTCCTTGATCAGCGCGGGCAGAAACGAACGAGAGCGCCAGCAAGGACCACGGAGCAACGAGTCTGTAGGCCTTCATCTGCTCTCCTCGGATTCGGATGCCTGTCGCGACCTACACGATCCCGATCCATGAACCGCCCGCCTTCACGTAGATCCGCTGGTTCGCGGTGCCGGGTGTATCGCTTCGGAAATAGTACTCACCATCGCGTCCGTTGGCGTTGCTTGGGGCGCCGGTCCCGGCGTAGATGCCGCAACCGGCCTGGATCGCGCCCGCCGGCGTACCGGGGAACAAGCGCTTCGCGCTGACCTCGTCGACCGTGAGCGCCGTATTGTTGCGGGTGACGGCGTACGTCGCCGTGCTCGGTCCTTGCGTTTTTCCCCGGTCCCACGCCTCGATCGACACGGGCTGGTAATCCGTCAGCGTGAAGACCGAGTCCGGCTGGAAATAGCTGTCGCGGATGCTGACGGTCGAGCCTCCGATCCCACCCTCCACCAAGAGGCTGTTCTTGCCGGGCTTGGTCGCCATGAGCACCAAGTCGAGCGCGAGCTGGAGGCATCGGTTCACCTTGATGCCTTGTGAGCCCGAGGAGCTCATCACGTTCGTGAGCTGCGCGGTCTGCACCCGGGCGGCGGCTGCGATGTTGATGAGATATCCATCCGGGTCGGTGCACTGCTCCCCGCGCACGTCCTTGATCGTGATGCCGCGCGAGGGGACCACTGGAGCGGCGCGGGTATCGTTCATCGAAAAGCCGCCCGTTCCACCGACCCACGCCTGGAAGCCGTCGATGGTGAGCTGCATAACGCCGATGCCGGGCTCTACGGTGTAGCAGTAATGACCTTTCCCGACCAAGTAGCAGTCTTCGAAGTGGAAGTGGTCGCAGTCCTCACCGTCCGTGGGCGCGGTGTTCGGGTTCGGCCCGATATAGACCGGATAGTCCGCGCAGATCCGAAGGTCGTGGAAGTGGGACACTTCACGACCGTTGGTTACGAGTCCCATGCTTCCGGTCCCGCCCGTGTAATAGGGCGCTCGCGGAGTCCCGGCCCCGCTGCCGCCAATGTAGATGTTGCCGACATCGCAGGAGCTCACATCCATCAGTTGCAAGGCCCTCTTCGCATGAGTCGTGTCGTCCGAGTAGATGGTAAACCCGCCGATGACGTTGTTGAGCGACTGGCTTCGCCCGCTGCTGACCCGGAGGAAGGTGCCGTCGGCCGTCGGCCGGTGATTGAAGTAGGTGGCGCCGGTCCCCGCTCCGATGAATGCCATGGCATTCCCGATCGCGAGCATGTCGGTGACGAGGTAGCGACCGGGCGGCACGTAGATGTTGCAGCCACCGGGATGGGCCGCGCTCGCCGCGGCGATCGTGGCCCGGATGGCGGTCGTCTCGTCGGCGCCTCTTCCCATCGCGCCAAAGTCTCTCACACTATAAGTCGGTCGGTCGGCGGGCTGCTGGCCGGTCGAGACCGATGTGGCCGGCGGGGGAGTCTTCGTTGCCTGCGGGCGGGCCCCTGCGGCCGCCACGCCGCCGATGGCAAGATAGGAAACGAAATCA
>JBDTOH010000702.1:0-2943 GCA_039933355.1 Gemmatimonadota bacterium
CGGCGTAGGCGCGGGCCATGTGCCGGCCCGGGTCAGCGTCATGAGCGGGGCCACGTCTCTCGCGGACTCGCGCCGCGCCCGCTTCACCGAGGCCGAACCCAACCCGCCGTGGTCGCACGGCACCGCCTCCCCCGAGCAGCTCGACCGGATCGAGCAGACCATCGACCGCGGTCTCGATGAGGGCGGGCTCGACATCGGACTCGAGATCAACGAGACGCCCGCCGCGACTCGCGAGGAGATCCTCCGCCTCTTCCGGATTGCCGCTCGCCGGCACGTCCCGATCTTCGCGCACCTCCGCCAGATGGGCGTCGACCCGATCACGGGCAGCATCGCAGGCGCCCAGGAGGTGCTCGCGGATGCGCTCGCCACCGGCGCAGCGCTCCACTTCGTTCACCTCGGCAGCAGCACCGTCATGTACGCGCCGATCGTGATCGATATGATCGAAGCGGCCCGGAAGCGGGGCTTCGATGTCACCGGCGAAGTGTATCCCTACAACGCCGCGTCGACCGGGATCCAGACCGCCATGTTCGAAGGCGACTGGCAGGCGAAGCTCGGCATCGGCTACGGTGACCTGGAATGGCCGGCCACCGGCGAGCGCCTAACGGCAGCCACGTTCGACCGATACCGGAAGCAGGGCGGGGCCGTGATCGTCCATGTGATTCCCGACAAGACGGTGGACTTTCTGGTGAGCCGCCCCGGGGTGATCATCGCGAGCGACGCGATGCCGCTGTTCGATGGAAAAGGACATCCTCGCGGCGTCGGAACGTTCGCTCGGGTCCTCGGCCGGTTCGTTCGCGAGCAGAAGTCGCTCTCGCTATCCGAGGCGATTCGGAAGATGTCGCTCCTCCCGGCCGAGCGGCTCCGCGGCGTCGCGCCCGCAATGGCAAAGAAGGGCCGCGTCCAGGTCGGCGCCGACGCCGACATCACGATCTTCGATCCGGCCACGGTGCTCGATCGGGCGACCTTCGACAATCCGACCCAGGCCTCGGCCGGAATTCCATACGTGATCGTAAACGGGACGGTGGTCGTTCAGGGCGGGGAGGTCGTGCCCGGAGTGCATCCGGGCCGGGCGGTGAAGGGAGTGGGGCGGAGGAAATAAGGGATCGGAAGTCGGAAGTCGGAAGTCGAGAATAGGAAATCGGAAATCGGGCATTGGAGTGGGATTTAAGGAGATCGCAATGTTGCGTTCATGGATCGTGCGTGCGGCCGTTCTGTCGGGCCTGACGTTGTCGGGTCGGCCGGCCGTAGTCGGCGCGCAAGCTTATGACATCGTTCTCAAGGGCGGCCGCGTCATGGACCCGGAGTCCGGGCTCGACGCCGTCCGCAACGTTGGCATCCGGGGCGGGCGGATTGCGGCCGTGTCGGCGACTCCGCTCACCGGGAAGGCCGTGATCGACGTGAAAGGCCATGTCGTGTCTCCCGGGTTCATCGACCTCCACGCCCACGGTCAGGACGTCGATGACAACAAGTGGCAGGCCCGCGACGGGGTCACGACCGCGCTCGAGATGGAGGCCGGAGTCTACCCGGTGGCGGAGTGGTACCGGTCGCGCGAAGGAAACGCCTATATCAACTTCGGGGCGACGGTCGGGCACATCTCAGCGCGGGTCGCCGTGTTCACCAACGCGCGCACGAGGGACGAGGTCGTGAAGGCCCGCCAATCGACCGAGAGTCCAATGCCGGCCTGGTCTCACTCGAAAGCCACTCCGGAACAGACCGAGCAGCTCCTCGGCTTCATCAACCAGGGCCTCGACGAAGGCGCGCTCGGGATAGGGATGGGCATCAACTACACGCCGGCCGCGATGCCGCAGGAGATCTACCAGGTTTTCAAGCTCGCGAAGGAACGGCATCGGACGATCTTTGTCCACCTCCGCGGCGCCGGCCCGACGGAACCTAACGGCAGTGTCGGAGCCGCTCAGGAAGTCCTGGCCGATGCGGCAACCACCGGTGCCTCGCTTCACATCGTCCATCTCGGCAGCAGCGGGCTCGGGCAGGGCAAACTGTTGGCCGAGATGGTGGACGGGGCAAAAGCCCGCGGGCTCGACGTGACGACCGAGGCTTACCCGTACACCGCGGGCTCGACTCTGCTTCAGTCGGCCATCTTCGATCCCGGTTGGCAGGAGAAGCTCGGCATCGGCTTCGGTGATCTGCAGTGGCCCGCCACCAACGAACGCCTCACCGAGGAGTCGTTCAGCCGCTACCGCAAGGAAGGTGGCTGGATCATCATCCACATGATCCCCGAGGAGACGGTGCGGTATCTCGTCGGCCATTCGGGCGTCATGATCGCGAGCGACGGTGTGCCCATCATCAACGGGCGCGGACATCCGAGAGGCGTTGGCACCTTTGCGCGGGTGCTGGGTCGGTACGTCCGGGAGCAAAAGGCGCTCACGCTGATGGAGGCGATCCGGAAGATGTCGTACCTCCCGGCCGAACGGGTTAGGACGTCCGTCCCCGCGATGGCGCGAAAGGGCCGGATCAAAGTCGGCGCCGACGCCGACATCACGGTCTTCGATCCGGACAAAGTGATCGACCGGGCGACGTTCGAGAATCCGGTGCAGGCGTCCGAGGGCATTCCCTACGTGCTCGTGAACGGCGTGGTCGTGGTCAAGAACGGTCAGCTCGTGGACGGGGCCATGGCCGGCCGGCCGGTGCGGGCAGCGACGGCGCCCCGGTGAGTCCGGGCTCGCGGCGAAGCGAGGCTTCAGATCGCCACGCCTGACGCTCCGCACGATGTCTATCGGGCCCGGGCGGCCGAATGGGAGGCTGAGCGCCGCCGCTATGAGCGCCGGTTCGCGCTGATCGGGAACATCCGCCTCGCGGTCTTCCTGGTCGGGGCGGTCCTTGCCGGAGCGATCGTCGTCACCAAAGCGGTTTCGGTCGCGTGGATCGCGCTCCCCTTCATCGCGTTTCTCGCCCTTGCGATCCTCCACGAGCGAGTTCATGTCG
>JBDTOH010000703.1:0-2938 GCA_039933355.1 Gemmatimonadota bacterium
CAACGGGCCTACCGCCACTCGGGCGGCACGCCGCCGCCGGGTCGGTACCGACCGCCTCCGTACTCGACGCTCCGGGAGCGGCTGCGGATTGCGAAGGCCTCGGTGGAGACGACTATCTTCAATGGAAGGCTGACGGAGTTGGGTGACACGTTCCAATTCCAACGACGCGTTGTCGAACGACCGATGACGCGATCGGGGCCACCAAGTCCGCTGGTCGAATCGAACCAATGAAACACCATTCCGTGTGATGATGGCCGATCCCCTGCCCGACTTCATCGGCTACCGCGTCTGGAAGTTGGCGGACGGCCACTTGATGCCGCTCAATGGTTTCATCCGGCAGCGTGCTGCCAACCGGTTTGGCCAACCCTTGACGGGGCACGAGCTCATTCTCCACCATCTCGCCGAAGCGGAGCGAGGAATACCACCGTTGGTCCACCTCACGCCCGAGCATCGAGCCTGGAGCGGCCCCGTGGGCACCGCGGATAAACACCCCACTTGGTGGAACACCTCGGGTCTCTACGCCAACAACGACACTATCCGGGGCCGCCGTCGGTTCCGGACAATGCTGCATCTGACCGACTTTTGGTCTGTGGCCGGCAGGGTGCGGTTTTTCGGGACCGTCGTGGAGCACGAGTTCGGCTACCGGGCGAGCCATGCCGTCATCGAGTGCCTGGCGATCCAAGCGGCGTCTCCCGATCTCGTCCGAAAGTTGGAGGCGCAGTATCAGTGTCTGGTGAAAGTCTGTCCTAGCCCCGAGCGTATGTGGGCGTTCCTCCATGATCGGAGTGTGTCCTGATGAACCTCGGGAAACCCAAACGGGTGCATGAAAACGTGCCGGCAGAGAAGCCGGAACCGCAGCAAGCCCCGGAGCAACCGGTGAAGCAACCGGAGCGGGAGTGGACTCGGCGGGACGTTGGCGGGGATTTTCCTCCGGGTAAGTATGGCTGGGATGATGGAAACAACCCGGTAGGTCTCTAGCTCTCACCATGCTCGGGGGGCGGGAATCGAACCCGCACGGGGTTGCCCTCTGTCAACAGCGGTTGAAATCGCACCCTTTCTGTACAATTTGGGTCCGCTGCTAACATTTGACGATCGCGCTTTGTACATTATAACGTACACTACATCGGAGCCGGCCTTTGCCCCGCGTTCGCCCCACCCAAGACATCCGTCCGCTGGCGGACTTTCGCGCTAATCTCGCCGCCGTCGTCCGCCAGGTTCAGCGGACCAAGCGACCGGTCATTCTTACCCAGCACGGGCGCAGCGCCGCGGTCTTGGTGGATGCCGGCGAATACGAGGCCTTGGTGGACCGGGCCGAGTTGCTCGAAGACGTGCGCGTTGCTGAGGCAGAGGTGGCGTCGGGGAATGGCGTATCGCATCGTCGCGCCAAGGCGTCGGTACTCGGAGCTATCCGTCGGTGAAGGTCATCTGGTCCCCGCGGGCGGTCGCGCGGGCCATAGACATCGCCGCCTACATCGCTCGGGACCGGCCGCTGGCGGCGGCTCAATGGGTTGATGACGTGTTCGCCAACGTGGCGGCCCTCAAGGATCACCCGAGGCGGGGTCGTCGAGTCCCGGAGATTGGCCGCGCGGCCGTTAGGGAGGTGCTCCACGGGGCATACCGGGTGATCTACAGGGTAGACCCCACCCGGATCGTGGTGCTGACCGTTCGGCACGGGCGGCGTGCCTGGGATCCGGGCGAAGTCGCACCCGAGGAGTAGTGTTTGCCGATGCCCGCACCTCGCCCTCGGCCCAGCGAGGCACGATCGATTGCCCGGTCGCAGCTGCCACCCAAGTCTTCATGCTGATCGCCAGGGGAGGGCAAGTGACGCCAACCACGCGAGAGCAGGTCATGGAGGTGATCAGGAACCTCCCGGCTGAGACGTCCGTTGAGGAAGCGATGGAGCGCCTTTATTTCCTCGCCGACATCGAAGAAGGCCTGCGTCAGGTTGAGCACGGGGAAGTAATCTCGCACGAGGAAGCAAAACGGCGGTTGCTGGGTAGGTCATGACCCGAGTGGTCTGGACGCTCCGCGCCGTCCAGAATGTCGAGGCGATCCAAGCCTACATTGCCCGTGGCTCGCCGAAGTACGCGGCCCTTCACGTCGAACGCCTCTTCGAAGCAGCGGATCGCCCAGTTTCCGGAATCCGGCCGTATCGTTCCCGAGCTGCAGCGGGCCGAGATCCGGGACGTGATCGTCGGGTCCTACCGAATCGTATATTTGGTCGGTGCGGATGTTGTGCACATTCTGACCGTCTTTCACGGCGCGCGCCTGTTTCCGCTGCCGACGGACGCGGTATAACCCGGGCATGAAGCTGCTGGCGCGGCCAAGCCTCCCGGTGAAGCCGAACTCCGTCCGGGCGCGCCACAGCTCATGCCCTATTCGTTAGCCTGCCCAATATGGCTCCTTGCCCTACCCGCGGCTATCGTTCGGGGAGGAGGAAGCCATGACTCTCTCAATCCAGCTACCCGACGACGCCGAGCGCCAGCTCCGTGAAGCCGCGCAACGTCTCAACGTTCCCGTCGACCAGCTGGCTGCAGCCGCCGTTCGCGATTTCGTCACCCAACCCGCCGCCGATTTCGAGGACGCTGCGCGTCGCGTGCTGGCGAAGAACGGCGAGCTGTACCAGCGTCTTGCGTAGGTGCGGCACCTCACGCTCGGTGAAATCGTTGTGCTCCATGATCGCCTGATCCGCGCTTGGGGTGGTGCGCCTGGGCTTCGGGATCTCGGGGCTCTCGAGTCGGCCACTGTGCAGCCGAGGATGACGTTCGCAGGCGAAGATCTGTATCCCGACCTGCCGGCAAGGCCACCGCGCTGGCGTTTTCGCTGAACAAAAACCATCGAGCATGCGCCCGGAGACACCGACGCGGCGCTGACCCAAGTGATCCGTCGCTTGCTCGCCGCGATTTCGTGGCGCGACCATGCCAGCGGCACCGCCCTC
>JBDTOH010000704.1:0-2937 GCA_039933355.1 Gemmatimonadota bacterium
TACATCACCAGTGCGGCCAGATAGGTCCCGAGCTCCGACGGGTGAAATCCATCCGCACCATACAACGGGAGCGTGGGATCGACGGCCCAGGCGGCACGCCACGCTTCCCCAGCCGGTAGAAAGAGCCCACCGACGGCCTGAGCGGCGAGCAGGTAAGACATCCTAACGTCGTCGAAGTCCGCCAGGTCGGCATGGGCAGGCCACACCATGTAGCTCGCGCTCCGCGCGCCGGCCGCCCGAATGTCCGGATCGAGCAGCCGGGCCGCCAGGATCAGCGTGTCGCGAGATAGCTGTTGCGCCGAAGGACCCTGCTGGAGCACCACATAGCTCCACCGCTCCGCTCGGATCACACTCACCGCGTTCGTGCTCCCCGTTACGTGATCGATCAGCGCGAGGTTCGGGCCGGCCACCATCCGCACCCGAATCGTGTCACCGGCGGATGCGGCGAGCGATGCCAAGGTGCCCGGCAAGTCGTTCACGTACGTCAGGCTGTTGCCGATGAACAGAACGTGGATTCCGCCGGCGGGCAGCGGCCCGATAGCAGTCTGGCCGTTCGCACAGCCAGCGGCCCCCGCCGACACCCCGAGCACGGCCACGAAGGCAAAGGTCGCCAACCGCCGGCTTGGGCGGGTATTCCGATGAGTCGCGCGAGCCAAGGAGAGCCTCCGGTATGAGCCCGCGACGTACGGGCGCCGTCTCTCCCTACGGGCTTACAGGCTCGCGGTGTCACCTCCAGCCGATCGCGCGGCCCACCGCTAGCGGTCATTGGCGAATCGCGACGACAGGAACGGCTCACCGTAATCGCCTCGGACATCAATGGAGAGGTCGTTAGTCGGAGCGGAGCGCGGTCATTGGATCGACCCGGAGCGCCCGCCGCGCCGGGAGATAGCTGGTCCCGAGCGCGATCGCCACGAAGCCGACGACCGCTGCGACGTAGGTGAGCGGATCTCGTCCGGTCGTCCCGTAGAGAAACCGGTCGAGCCCGTTGCTCAGCAGGAGCGCGCCGCCCGCACCGAGAGCGACCCCCGCGAGGGCCAAGCGGAGCCCCCGGCCGAGCACGAGCCAGAGGAGCTGCCGCGGCGCGGCGCCTAACGCCATTCGCACGCCGACCTCCTTGGTCCGCCGCGTGACCGTATAGGCGATCACACCCCACAACCCGATCACCGTCAGCACCAGCGCGATCGCGCCGAAGCCCGAGACGAGGAGCACCAGGAAGCGCGGACGAGCCAGCTCCGCATCGACGGTCTCGCGAACCGGGTATGCGGTGCCGAGCGGCAAGTCGGCGTCGACCTGCTTGACGGCGGATTTGATCCCGCGGACCAGCGCGTCGGTCTCGAGCGACGAGGCGACGGTCAGCACCATGCCGCCGGACGGGTTCTGGCGGGCCGAGAATAGATCGCAGGCGCGACGTCGGCCGCGAGACCGGTGTACTTCACATCGGCGGCCACCCCGACCACCGTGAGCCAGGGATCGTCGGCGCCGAACTGGCCAAGCTTGAGCCGCTTTCCGATCGGATCGGCGGCGCCGAAGTACCGTTGCGCCAGCGTCTGGCTGATGATCGTCAGGCCCGGCTCCGAGGCCGTTTCGCGATCGGTGAAGGCTCGGCCCCTCACGATCGGAACGCCGAGGACCGAGAAGTAGTCGCCCTGAAGCCGGACCAGGCTCGCCATCGGCGTCGCGCTCGGACCCGGGTCGGGCCGGCCCTCGAGCGTAAACCATCCGAACGTATAGGCATCGATCGGGGGCCAGCAGCCGCAGAGCGACGCCGCTCGCACTCCCGGCACGGCCCGCACCGACGCGAGCAATCGGTCGTACGCGGCGATCTTGCTTTCGGGCGCTGCATAACGCGCTTCCGGCAGCCCGAGCTGGATCGAAGTTACTCGAGCTGGATCGAACCCGAACTGAACCTCCACCAGCCGCGCGAAGCTCTTCGTCAGCAGCCCCGCCCCAACCAGTAGCATCAGCGAAAGCGCGACCTGGACGACCACCAGGCTCTCGTGAAGCCGGCTCACGCGCCGTCCGCCGGTGGCACCGCGCCCACCGTCGCGCACCTTGAGCGCCAGGTTCGACCGAGCCGTCATCAAGGCGGGAAGTACCGTCAGCAGGAGGCCGATCAGGAGTCCGACCGACACCGCGAACGCGACGACTCCTCCGTCCAGCGTGAGCGCATCGAGCCCGGGGACATTGCGGGGCCGGAACCGCACGAGCACCGAGAGCAGGCCCTGCGCCAGCACCACCGAAACGACCGTGCTCGCCCCGGCGTGGACGATCGCCTCGCTCGCGAAGAGCCCGAGCAGACGGCCCTGCCCCATGCCGAGGGCGCCGCGAACCGCAATCTCCTGAGTCCTGCCGAGCGCGCGCACGACCAGGAGATTGGCCACGTTGGCGGCGGCGATCAACAATACGAACGTCACCGCTCCGAAGAGCAGGAGCAGGCTCGGCCTAACGTCGCCCACGAGCTGATCCCTGAGCGGGACGGCGACCGCGGTCTGGCCGACGTTGGCATCGGGGTATTGGCTCACCAACCTCCGCATGACCGCCGCCATCTCGGCCCGCGCCGCCGCGACGGTCACCCCCGGCTTGAGCCGCGCGACGACGTTCTGGAATTGTCGCCCCCGGTCGAACCGATCGAGACCCTCGGCATAGATGGATTGGTAGGAGGTCCAGAGGCTGTAACCGCGACTGGGGAACGCAAAGCCCGGCGGCATCACACCGATGACGGTGAATGGTTGATCGCTGAGCCGGATCGTGCGACCAATGATCGACGAGTCGGCCCCGAACCGGCTCGTCCAGAGCTCGTGACCGAGGACCATCACCCGGTCTTGCGCGTCGGCCCGCTGGATCGGCCTTCCGAGCATCGGGGAGGTGCCGAGCACGGAGAACAGATCGCCCTCGATCTGGAGGGCGCGCAGCTGTTCGGGCTCGGCGCCTCCGGTG
>JBDTOH010000705.1:0-2933 GCA_039933355.1 Gemmatimonadota bacterium
ACCCGCTTGCCGTTGCTCCTTATGCGGCTGGCCGGGGCCAGCAAGCGGCTGACTGCGCCGCCGCGCAGGTAGGCGGCGCCGCCATCGGCAAGCGGCTCGGCCAGCACGTTCCGCCAGCCGCCCGCCAACCACGCATCGATGGGGATGGAGAAGCCCTGCTTCCGGTGCGCGGCGAAACCGGCCGGCAGGAGCCGGCGTGCGAGTGCCTTGAGCAGGACCTTCCCGCCGGTGGGCCCGGTAGCCAACCGATCGGGCAGCCGGCCGAAGGCGAGCTCGATGACATGATGATCGAGGAACGGCGCCCGGACTTCGAGCGAGGTGCGCATCGACGCGCGGTCCACTTTGGCGAGAATGTCGCCTGGAAGGTAGCCGAGGAAGTCGTCGATGCGGGCGCGCCTCGAGATTCCGCCGAGCGGGCGGACGCGCGCGGCTCGAACAGCCTCCGGGATCGGGGATGCGTCGAGCCACCGCAGCGTCGCCGGCGTGAGCAGCTCCCGCCTGGCGTCCGCGTCGAGGTAGAGATCGGAGTGAGCGATCGCGGAGGCGTCGTCGCCGGCGAGGCCCGCGAGCTGATGGCGACCGCGGAAACCGACCGGCAACCGGGCCGCAATGCCTCGCAGGCCCGCCCGCCAGCTCTGGGGGATCGTTCTCCGGAGTGCGGCGGTCCGATTGAGCCAATGATGGTGTCCGTACCCTCCGAAGAGCTCGTCGCCGCCCTCCCCGCCTAACACCGCGGGCACGTGAGCCCGAGCGATCCGGGAAACCAAATGCATCGGAAGCAGCGAGGAGTCTCCGACCGCTTCGTCCATCCCGGACAGCAGGTCCTGCACCGCCGCCTCCGACGGCGGGTCGGCCTCCGCCTCCACATGCTCGGTGCCGAAAGTCCGCGCGATGAGGCGCGCGTGCTCGGTCTCGTCAAACCGTCCGTGACCCGGAAACCGGATCGTGAACGTTCGGACGGTCGCGCCCTGGCCGGCGGCGAGCGCAGTGATCAAGCTCGAGTCGAGCCCCCCGCTCAGCAGGATGCCCACTGGGACATCGGCGATGAGACGGCGCCGAATCGACTCGCGGAGCAGGTGCTCGAGCTCCGACTCGAGGTCCGCGTCGGTCGCCTCTCGCTCCGGTTCGTGCGCCGGCAATCGCCACCACTGCCAGGTCCGTGGAGCGGTTCCGCCCGGTACGTACCAGAGCGCATGCGCCGGCGGGAGCTTGCGGATCCCCTCGACGAGGCTCTGATCGATGGGAGCGTACGCGTAGGCCAGGTAGTGCTTCACCGCGGCCGGGTCGAGAACCCGGCCTTGGCCGGGGTCGAGCAGCAGCGGGTGGAGCTCCGAGGCAAAGCGGAGCCCGCCCGCGCCTAACGACCAGTAGAGCGGCTTCTCGCCGGCGCGGTCCCGCGCCAGGAAAAGACCGCCCCGCTCGGCGTCCCAGAGGCCGAACGCGAACATGCCGTCGAATCGCTCCAGGCACGCCTCGCCCCATTCCTGGTACGACGCGAGGAGGACTTCCGTATCGGTGCCGGTGTGGAAGCGATGGCCGAGACCGGTGAGCGTCTCAGCCAGCTCGTGGTAGTTGTAGAGCTCGCCGTTGAACGTGATAACCGTGGTGCCGCCGGCGCCGCACATCGGCTGGGCGCCCGCGGGGCCAAGGCCGACGATTGCGAGTCGCCGGTGCGCGAGGCCGACGCGGCCGTCGTCCGACCACCAGACTCCGGCGCCGTCCGGCCCCCGATACGCCATGGCGTCCCGCATCAGCTCGAGCGGCACCCGATGCCGGAGCGGTTCGGGCCCGGCGCAACCGACGATGCCGCACATATCACGGCGCTCCGGATAGGGGTAAGCTCACCCCTGGCTTCTTGGGGGAACCGGTCAAACTGAAACGTTGGGCCGCGCCGGGTCCCCAACCACCGCTCGGGAAGCCATTCTCGTCGCTCAAGACGAGCAGCCGACGTCCCATCGACACGATACAAGGACTCCAGAGCAAAGCACAGGAGCCCGCTCGGCAGCGGCACTAAAGCCGGAGTTAGACTGGGCGCCCATGCGGTGTATTATGCTCCACGGTGATTCGAATCGAAGGAGTCGTGACTGTATGCTAGGGCTCGAGGGTCCGGTGGCGGTGCGAGGAGGGGAGGCGACTTGACGCTCGCCGCCAAGGAGCTTGGGTTCCGTTTCCTCGAAGCCATCGGTGCGGTCGCCGTGGGACGTTGGCGGAATCGGCATGCGGCGATGGTGCTGACCTACCATGCCGTGACGGACGTTGACCCTTTGCTCTACCGGCGATTCCCGCTCGTATACGCCAACGCTACGTCGACCGATCAGCTGCAGGTCCATCTGGGCTATCTGAAACGTCACTATCATCTCCTCGACGCGGAAGAATTTCTCGACTGCCTCGGTCGCGGAAGGTTCCCCCACCAATCGGCGCTGCTGACATTCGACGACGGCCTGCGCTGTCACGCCAGGATTGCGGGCCCGCTTCTCGCGTCGGAAGGAGCTCCCGGGGTCGCATTCCTTCCGACCGGAATGATCGACGATGCCACGGACGGGCGAGTGGGCTGGCAGTGGACCGATGCGCTCGCCGCTCTCGTGTACGCGCGCGGAGTCGCCCTTCGGGACAAATGGGCCGCTGCTCGCGCCTATCTCGAGCCGTTACTGCCGGACCTGAACCGAGACGCGACCGACGAAGACCTGATCCAGAGCCTTTGGACCGCGTTCTGGAAGCTCGATCACGCCCGCAGGTCCGGCGCGATGCAGGAGGTTGCAGCGTTGATCGGTGGGTTGCCCGATCCAGCAGAATTCCCGGCTGATCGCCATGGCACGTCCGTGCTCAGCGCCATGTCATGGCCGGAAGCGCGCGCACTGGCCTCGCAGGGCGTCGAGCTGGGAGGCCATTCGGTTCACCACTCGCTCATGTCCGAGCTGATGCCTCACGAGGTC
>JBDTOH010000706.1:0-2925 GCA_039933355.1 Gemmatimonadota bacterium
CGCCATGTGCTCGCGATCGCGTGGAATCCGCTCGATGAGAACATGGACGGTCACGTCAGCACGGCGGTTGTGGAGCACGTTAGGATTACGCGGCTGACGGAAGGCGGGCGGTAAGGCGGCAAGGCGGCAAGGCGGCAAGGCGGATCCGCTGATCACCATCATCCCGAGCGACCCTAACATCAAATCACTGTCATCTCGAGCGAAGCGAGGGATCTGCTTTGCCGAACCCGGGAGCTCGCGCCGGGCATCCCGGCTCCACCCGGCTTGACGTTCAGCGCCCGGGCGCCGTGGGTGTGATCACCGGAAACACGCACCCCGTGCGCGCCGGAATCATGAGCTGGGTCGACTTCCCTTCACCGTTAGGATCCTGACACAAGCCCAGCAGGTCCCGGCCGAGTGCGACGCGAATCCCGACCGTCATGGGAATCGTGTCGTTGTTGAGCGCGACCACCGTCCCGCCGCGACGATAGACGAACGTCTGCTCCCCCGTGACCAAGTTCTCCGTCCGCGCGCTGCGAAGATCGGCCCGCTCGGCGCGGAGGTGGAGCAGCTTCTGGACGTGCGAGTAGACCGCCTGCTCTTCCGGCGTGCGGTCCGACGGCTCGAAGGCATTGCGCGGGTCGTCGCGCCAGCCGCCCGGGAAATCCCGCCGGTTGTCGGGATCGCCTCCGCCGGCGAGGCCGATCTCGTCGCCGTAGTAGAGCAGCGGCGTCCCACGGGTCGTGAGCAGGAACGTATACGCGAGCATTAACCCGGCCGTCGTCGCACCCCGGTCGCTCCTGAACCGCGGGACGTCATGGAGATCGACGAAAGTGACGAGCGACCCGGGATCGCGGTACATCCGATCGTTCGACAGCATCTCCGCCACCTCCCGGAGTCTCCCGCCCCCGCCGAACGCCCGCCTGAGCGGATAGAAGAGCGGATAGTCGAACATCGTGTCGAGCTTGTCGTCGATGCCGTCGAACTGGGCCCGTCCGCCTTCGAAGAACGAAACCAGCGCCGGGTTCCCGTCGGACACCTCACCGACGACGCGGAGCGACGGAAACTCCCGGCGAAGAGCGATCATCCAGTCTCGCCAGAAGCTCCGCGGCACATACGGCCAGGTGTCCTGACGAATCCCGTCCATCCCGCTCATCGCCACCCACCAGAGCGAATTCTGGGTGATGTAGCGCGCGACCTCCGGATCGTCCTGGTTGAGGTCGGGCAGGATGTTGATGAACCAGCCGTCGAGCGTGGTCTCGCGAGTCGCCGGCGTGCCGTGCGGGTCGGCGAGCGTCCACACCTGCCACTCGTTCGAGAGGTGCGTCTCCGCCGTCCCGTGAAACCAGGTCGGCGTCGGCGAATCCTTCACCCACGGGTGGAACGGACCGGTGTGATTGGCCACCATGTCGAGAATGATCTTGATGCCCTGCGCATGAGCCGCGTCCACCAGCTCTCGGAACAGCTTCACGTCGCCGAAGTGCTCGTCCACCGCGTAGAAATCGGTGGGACCGTAGCCGTGATAGTCGGTGATCGGCTGGCCGTCGTAGATCTCCTTGGTGTTGAGCACGTTGTTGTTGTCGTAGATCGGGTTGAGCCAGATCGCGGTGACGCCGAGCGCCTTGAGATAGGGGAGGCGCCCGCGGACGCCGGCCAGGTCGCCGCCGTGGTAGAAGCGCGACTTGCTGCGGTCCAGGAGACCCGGCGCCGCGGCCGGCTCGTCGTTGGACGGGTCGCCGTTGGCGAAGCGATCGGGCATCACCAGATAAATGACGTCGTTCTTCCCGAAGCCCGTGAATCGGCCGGTCCTTCCGAGCGGGGCCGCGAGCGCGAACGGCACCTCGGCGCTACCGGCGGCGGTCCGGAGCGTAAACGGATAGGCTCCCGCCTTGACGGCGCCCGGAATGGTGACGTCCACGAACGCATAGGTGCCGGCGGCATTGACCTTGAGCCCGCCGCAGCGGACTCGGGCGCAGTGGACCCGCGCGCCGAGCAAGTTCCGGCCGCGAATCAGCACCCGCACCGGATTGATCGTCGATCCGGTCCACCAGTTAGGCGGGTCGACCTTCTCGACGACCGGCGCCTGGCCCTGCGAACCCGCCGCGAGCGTTAGGCCGGCGGCGACGGCGAGGGTCACCGCCCTCATGCGGCGGCCTCGGCCCGGTCGTTTACCCTGAGCACGAGCAGCGCAGCAAGGGCGAGGAAGAATCCTCCCGCGATCACCGCGGCCATCCGGTTGTTGTGCAGCAGGTGCGACATCACCCACCCGAAGCCGAGGGACGCGATGATCTCGGGGATCACGATGAAGAAGTTGAAGATCCCCATGTAGATGCCGGTCTTGCCGGGCGGGATCGCGCCGGCCAGCATCGAGTACGGCATCGACAGCGTGCTCGCCCACGCGATCCCGACTCCTGCCATCGAGAAGAGCAGGAACGTTGGATTCTTGATCACCGCAACCGAGAGAAGTCCGGCCGCCCCCGCCAGGAGACAGATCGCGTGCGTGCCCTTCCGCCCGCGCCGAGCAGCCATTGGCGGGAGGAGGAACGCGAACGCGAAGCAGACGGCCGAGTAGGCGGCGAAGCACACGCCGGCCCATTCCACACCCCGTTGATAGAGCGGCGAGCTCGAATCAGGGGCGCCGAACACATTGGTCGCGACTGCCACAGGGAAGTAGAGCCACATGCAGAAGAGGCCGAGCCAGGTGCAGACTTGGACCAGCGCCAGCTGCCGCATCGTGTCGGGCATGGCTTTGACGGCGGCGATGATCTCGCGCGCATTGGCCGCGATCCCCGCCGTCGCCGCCTTCTGCCGCTTGAACTCGGCGAGGTCGGCGGGGGGCTTCTCCTTCGTCGTCAGAACCGTGTAGAGCACGGTACCCAAGAACGCTGCCGAACCCAGGTAGAAGGACAGCCGCACGGTGAGGGGAATCGTTCCGGGCTCGCTGGC
>JBDTOH010000707.1:0-2909 GCA_039933355.1 Gemmatimonadota bacterium
ACGAAGGCCGTCTGGATGGAGAAGGACAAAGTCTACCGGCTCGAGGTGAGCCTGAAGGCGACCGCGTTCAGTTTCGCGGCCGGGCATCGTATCCGTCTCTGGATCTCGAGCAGCGACTTTCCGCTTCACGACCGCAACCTGAACACGGGTGGGGACAATGTCACCGAAACGACCTGGGTCAAGGCAACGAACACGGTCCACCAGGGCGGGCAGGTCGCATCCTACCTCTCGCTTCCGATCGCCGCCGAGCGCTGAGCGAGGCCGGCTTTCGGTTAGGCGCTCATCGCTCGGCCGGACGGTACGACGATTCGAGGTGCTGCTTGATCTCCTCGAGTGTAAACCACGCGGGCCGGAGCTCGCCCTTCGAGAACAGCTGCGCCTGGTCGAAGAAGTGGGGCGACGCGGGGTCGCCGCTCGCGCCGAACGTGTGGACCGCCACAGCCCGCACTGTGGGACCGAACTCCACGACGCTCACGTAGGTGCCGCCGGCCACACCATAGATCCGCTTCTGCCCGGGGGACGGACCGGCGTACGCGGTGAACACGGAGCCGTCTCGCCCGCTCATCGCCGGAAGGGGCAGGCTCGGACGGCTATCGCTGAACGTCGCTTCCGAGCGCTCGTCATAACGCTGGAGCCGGCTGATCTCGCCCCAGGGGACCTGCCAGGTGCCGAAACGGTCTTCGAGATCGCTCAGCGCGCGTACAAACGAGTTGAGACTCGGCGTATTCTGAAAGCCTGTCGCGTTGCGCCACCAGACGAACAGCGTTGTCGCGACCGAGCCGGCGTCGCTTCGACCGTTCCAGGCGCGGAGCGTGTCGAGCGGGCGGCCCCAAGTGCTGCTCGGCACGGTGGTGTCCTGCGCTCTGATCCCGGCCAGCATCACGGGCAGCAAGCTGTCCGCCTCTCCCACCCGGGTATCGAATGCCGCTTTCCTGAGCGACTCGAACGACCACGCTTTATCGGCGGCGAGGATCTTTCGCGAGATCTTGCCGCGCGGGTTGTCTCCCTCCTGCACCATGTAGCGCGGGAACGACGCCGGGTCGAGATTGCCGGTGTCGGTCAGCAGGAACGGCGACGTGTTGCAGTTCTGCATCCAGCCGCTCGGCGGATTCATGAGGCGCGGGAGCTCGGCGATCGTGTGGTAGCCGCGCCACTCGGTCTCGGGGTTGCTCCCATCCACCGGCTCGGTCCAGTTGAACTGGGGCGATCTTCGGGGGACGGCTCCATTGTACAGGTAATAAGTATTCCCGCGACGATCCGCGGCCATCACGTTGCCAAAGCTCATCGCGAGCGGCGCCATGGCGCGCTCGAGCGCGGACACCGTCTGCGCCTTCGTCATGTCGTACCATTCGCGGAGCCATCCATCGGCCTCGAACCTGGCCATTCGAACCGCGAGCGCCTTGCCGTCGCGTCGGCCGATGATCGGCCCGTGATGCGTCTTCCGAAACGTGAACCGCCGCCATTCGACCTTGTCACCCACCTTGACGCCGATCGAGTCGGACCATTCGCGAGCCTGCCGAACCGCGGCCCCATAACGATACGCCAGCGGCTGCTTGGAATCCTCGAATCGCTCGGCATAGAGATCGGCGAGGTCGGCGGCGTTGTCGGTGCTCACCCAGCCCAGCGATGCATTGTGTCCGACGTACGGGAAGGGAAAGCCGTACCGGGTGTAGCCGGTGAAGTTCCATCCCTCGTCGCTATGGACGTGGCCTTCGTACACCTGGCCCGATCCGAACCAGGACAGGTGCGGATTGATGAAGAGGAGGGCATGGCCGTTGGCGCTGTGCGATGGGCTGATGACCCACCCGTTCGAGCCCTGGCTGAGCCGCTCGTCCGGGGAAACGGCGGCAAGCTCCAATTCTGCCGGCCGGATTCCCGACGCGAACACGAACCCGTTCTGGTAATAGTTGAAGCGAATGAATGCGAGGGAAAACCACGGCTCCATCCGGGCGAGCAACTCGGGGCGAACTGCGGGATGGGTCGCCAGATAGTGATTGATCCCGGCGGCGAACCCATCGACGATACCGCGCATGTGAGGATCCAGCCGCGCATACTCTTCGCGGGCGAGCCGAGGAATCTCGAGCGTCCGGTTGAGCCGGTCGCCGGGGAGGCTTCGCTCGCCCTTGGCTTCCGCCGCGCGACCGATGGCCAGGAGATAGTTCGTCTCGATCCGGGGGAAGTTGTCCTCCGCTTGCGCGTATCCGAAGCCGAATGCCGCTCCGGCATCCGTCGGGCCGAACACGTGGGGAATTCCCCACGTGTCCCGGTAGATTGTCACGCCGCGTCCTACCGGGCCGGCTTGGCCGATCAGATCGACGGCGCGGCCGGCAGCGAGCGCCGAGAGCAGAAGCGCGGTCCGCGAGAACGGGTTCATATTGACTCACCGAGTTGGAAGCGGGTTGCTGCGTCGATCAACAATACACGCCCTAACAAGCCGTTACCCTGAGCGGCGATTTGGGATCGCCCAGGCCGACGACGCAGTGCCGAAAATCGAGATTCACGTGCAACGGCGGCCGGATCGCGTATAATCCGACCATTCGTACCAGCACGCCGGCTTCAGGAAGTGCATCGATTGGATGCGCCTAACCGTATTCCAGTTGGAACGATGACCTCGAATTGGAGTTGAACCGTGTTCCGTTTCTTCCGCCTCATCACCGTCGCGGCGGTGGCCCTCACCTTCATTGCCGTGACGAACGCCGCAGCCCAGGCCCGGGGGTTCGAGCTGTTCCGCACCATGCTCGGCTCCCAGCTTGCCCGAACGACCGGGACCACTCGGGTCACTTGGCTGCCGGGCGGCATGGGGTACCTCGAGCGCGCGCGCGACTCCGCGTCCGGCGGGCAGAAGTTCTTCAAAGTCGATCCCGCGACCGGATCGCGCGCTCCGTTGTTCGATCCGGGGACGGAGGCCA
>JBDTOH010000708.1:0-2908 GCA_039933355.1 Gemmatimonadota bacterium
CGTTTTCGCCCCGCCCTGGCGAATGATCGCATCGAATCGCCCGGCCGCGGCGACGAATCCGCCGTCGTCGAAGATGGCGGGCGCTCCGTTGATGACGACATAGTTGCCCAGCTGGCTTTGCTCCTGCAACACGACGTGCGTCCAGCCACCGCGCCGGATGGCGGCCGCCGCAGAATCGCCCTTCCAATGATCGTCGAGGGTGGCGCCGCCGCGGACGATCATGGCGGTCTGGATCGGCCGGCCGTCGCCGCGCCCCAAGGCGGAGACCATGGCCGGCAGGTTGTTGAAGTACGTGTAGCTGTTGCCGATGAAGAGGACCTTCGGGGGCGCGGAGCCGGCGCACGCGGCGCCGCTCACGGCGACCAGCACATTCCACAGGCGCATGCTCGCTCGTTGTCGGGAGGTAACCCCCTTACGCCGGCGTAGCAGGCGCGGTTTCGGACGTCGTCGCGACGCTCGCGGGGGCGTCCCGCCTAAACCTTGACGAAGGCGGACTCCCAGGCGGCGGCATTCTTGTCGCTTTCGATGATCGCATCCAGGTCGACGACCAGCTTCCCGGCCTCGAGCTTGATCGGGTGGCGGTCCATGTTGCGCGTGGCCCGGCCCGAGATGAACTTGCCGTTAGGCTCGTATTTCGACTTGTGCTTGGGGCACTGAAACCGGTTGTCCTCGGCCAGCCACCGGAGCATCGTCCGCTGATGCGGGCACGACAGGTCGAACGCGTAGACGGCGCCCTGGTAGCGGGCAATGATGATCTCGTTTTCGGTATCGATCGTCGCGCCGTCCGCGCCGGGCACCGGGTAGCTCACCGCCGTCCCGAGCGGCACTCTCGTCCCGAACACCCGGGCCAGCGGCATGGCGATGGCTTCCCTCCGGTCCAGGCCGAGCGCGATGAACACGCCGGTCGCGGCGAGCGCCGCCTCCTTCAAGAACTGACGCCGGCCGGACGCGGCACCGCAGGCGCCGCACTCGCCGGTCGAATTGTCATCCGCACCCATATCCTCATAGCCTCCGTGTCCCGGCTCGTCCTGAGATCAGCCGATGACAATAGTGTCCGTATTTGGATCGTAGCTCGCCGGGTACGATCGCATGCTGCTGGTCGACTGCCCTCCGATCCAGGTACCGGCGGCGTTGAAAAGCGCGCCGTGCTTCGTGCACTTGTAGCCTGACCCGTTCTCGTCGATCTGTCCGCCGGCGTGGGGACAGACGCGGGACAGGGCGAGAAACGTACCGGTTCCCGTCCTAACGACTGCGAGCGGCGTGCCACCGGCTTCCGTCACGAGCGCAATCCCGCCCACGGCCGCAAGCTCAGGGTAATCCGACACTTTGAGCGTCAGGGATACCGAATCCGGCGGTCCGAGGATCCCCCCGCCGCACCCCATGAGGGCCATGGCGCCGGCTCCAACCCCGCAAAGAGCCAGAAACTCCCTCCGGGAGATGTCCTCGAGCACCGGCAGGCCGCCAGGCTGGATCGGCCGCACGCCGTCTAGGTGCTTGACGTTCGGATTCATGCTAGGCCGAATCCGTCAGGAATACGCTCACGACCAGAATGACAGCCCAGAGTGCCATGCTGATCCAGCTGTTGATCCGGAGCCGGGCCCAGAGGAGCCCGTCCGCTTCTTCGGGCATGACCCGTCGCAGAGTGTTCTCCGTCCGGGTCAGCACGGCGCCGTTCACCATCAGGAGCACCACGAGGCCCATCTTGACCCAGAAGATCGGCGCTTTCATGAACGTCTTGAAGTCGGCCGCGGTGAGGAGGAGGCCGGTAACAAAGACGACGACGAGCGCGATGAGCACCGGTCGATGGACGGCCTCGAGCTCGGTCAACTGGTGCCCGTGCGCGGCTGTGTTGGAACCGGTCAACCGGAGGGTCGAGCGATCCGCGGCGATCGCGAGGCCTCCGCCGAGCAGCATCGCCAGAATGTGGGCCGCGGTCACCGAGCCCGACAGCACCGTAGAGCCGTTATAGATCGACTGCCACGGCGCGAGCCAGTGGGCGACCTGTTCAATCGCGCCCATTTCTCAACCCTTCCACAGCCACATCATCACGCTGCTGAGGACGCTGAGCGAGATCGACGCTTCCGCGAGCGCGCGATGGTGGCGGGCCCCGCTCAGGTCGTGCTTGGCGTCGCCACCGGCGGAGGCGGTCCAGAGGAAGCCCGCATCGGCCGCCAGCATCAGCAGCGAGTGCAGGGTGCGACGGGTGCGTCCGGTAGGGTCTTTCCGGGTCTCCCACCAGTTCCAGGCGCCGGTGATCGTGTTGACACCGAACACCACCCCGATCCCGCCCGCGATCACATTATGGGCGCTCTTGAGACCGCTCGGCCGGTCCTCCTTGCCGATGAGGCTTTCCCCGACGATGAACTCGGCGGCCACGAGCGGCAGCATGGCGAAGGCGCCGATCTGGTGAATCTTGAGCCGGGTGTAGTAGCCGTCGCTCAGGGCGATGGCGCGGGGGCGCCGCCGGCGTGTGGTATCCCGGAGACTCCACCCTGCCGAAAATGGCAGCGCCATCCTGTCCGCCGGGACAGAAATGGCCAGATCGTCTCGCGGGTCCGCCGCAACGTCGCGATACAAAGCGAGAGTGGCCTCTCGTTGACGGTTGAAGTGCACGAGCAGAGTCGGAGGCGGTGCCGCCGCCGTCTGGTCTTTGGTGACATCATTCTTCGCGGTATCGGTCCCTGCCACTGCTTGCGCGAGCGCAAGCGCGGCGACGAACGAAGCGGCTAGAACGAGCATGCAGTCTCCTCGTAAACGAATCGAGCCCGGCCTGCCACGCGATAACACGCGCGACAGCGGGTCCACTGACACAAGATTAACAATAGACACGACCTTCCTGCTCGGGATGGGGACCATGAAGACAGTGTGAACCCCGTCAGTTACTATTGAGCCGCGGGTCCTGCGAGGT
>JBDTOH010000709.1:0-2903 GCA_039933355.1 Gemmatimonadota bacterium
ACACAGCACCCCGCCGGCGGCGGACGAACTTGCTGACCCGGTACCACGCCGTATCCGGCTGAGCGGTGACCGGGAGACCCTTGAGGTAGCGGAGGATGTCGTCCGCGAGGGCCTCCACGCTGAGATACCGACGCTCGGGTTCGAGCCGGAGCGCCTTGAGGATCACGGCATCGAGCTCACCGGCCAGCATTCGCCGGAGCCGGTCGACCGAGCCCACGCCCATACTGGTGGCGGCCCGAAGAGCGGGATCGGCGCTCGGCGGCGGCAGCGGGCCGGTCGACAACGCCGCCAGCAACTCGGCCGGCGAGACCAAGTCCTCCGTGAGCGGGCTCTTCCCAGTCAGCAGCCGATACAGAACCAACGCAAGCGAGTAGACGTCGGTGGCGGTCGAGGCGCGTTCGCCCCGCAGCTGTTCGGGGCTCGCGTATGCCGGGGTGATCGCGGCGGTGCCCGCGTGGGTCACCTCTCTCCCGTCGGGGTGAATCAGCCGGGCGATCCCGAAGTCGAGCAACTTTACCTGCCCGTCCTGCGTCACCAGGATGTTCCCCGGCTTGATGTCGCGATGGATGACGAGCTGGCGGTGGGCGTACTGGACGGCGCCGAGCACCTGCCGGAAAAGATCGAGCCGAGCCCGGAGGTCGAGCTGATTGACCTCGCAGTACTGATCCATCGGCACGCCGTCGACGTACTCGAGGACGATGTAGGGGATCCCGTTCGAAGTCACGCCACCATCGAGCAGCGCCGCGATGTTCGGGTGCTGGAGGGCGGCGAGAATCTGCCGCTCCTGGCGAAACTGGGTGATCATCCCGGGCATGGTGAGCCCGATCCGGAGCGTCTTGATCGCGACCCGCTGCTCGAACTCCTGATCGACCCGGATGGCTTCGTACACGGTCCCCATTCCGCCCCGGCCAATTTCGCGGACCAGCCGGTACGGTCCCACGGTGGAGCTGAGAAGCTCGGCGCCGCCGATCGGGTCGTCGCCTAACGGGCCCAAGCCGACGATCGCGGGCTCATCGAGGAGTCCGGCAGGGCCATCCGACGCCACCAGCAGCCGCTCGACCTGGACTCGGACCCAGGGGTCGACACCGGCGTGGTCGAGCACGCGACCGCGCTCTTCGGGGGCGAGATCGAGGACATCGTCGAAGAGGGCTTTGATCTCGGGCCAACGTTCCTTCATTCGTCACCTCGATCGCGGAGTGTCCCCTATGTAGGCGTAGGGAGGCCACTCGATGGGCTCACCGCAATTCTACCCGGTTGAGCCGATCGGGGGGTCCAATTCCGCCTCTTGAGTAACCCCTCGACGGAGTGACCATGCGCGCCACCCAGTTTGCTTGGCTTTTTCTGACCTTGGGAGCGGCAGCCTGCGGGTCGTCCGCTCCCACCTCACCGCCCCCGGCTCCGCCGCCACCGCCTCCGCCGGCGGCCACGACCGCCGAGATCCAGGCGGGCGACAATCAAACCGCCGGTGCCGGGACGGCCACGCCGGTGGTGCCGGCCGTACGGGTTCGGAGCCAGTCGGGACAACCTGTCGCGGGCACCACCGTCGCCTTTGCGGTGGATTCCGGCGGCGGCACGGTTCAGGCTGCGACCGCGGCCACCGGCGCTGATGGGATCGCGCAGGCTGGGGCGTGGGTCGTCGGATTGGGCCGGAACCGGCTCCGGGCCACGGTGGGGTCGCTCCCGCCCGTGTTCTTGACCGCGGTGGGCATCGGTGATCTCCAAGTCGCCGATCAGACCATTGCGGTCGGGGGCGGGACGGTGGCGATCGTCAAACCCGGCGACCCCCTCGATGGATTCCGGATCACGGTGCCTAACGGGGCGTTCTCGACCAGCGTCCGCCTCAAGGTGCGCTACGGCGATACGACCGGCGTGCCGCGGCATCCGGGGCTGACCTATGGCTCGCCGGTCATCTCGATCTCGAGCAGCGCCGGCGCCGCGCCGAGCGGCGTCCCGATCGAGCTCCGGATCCCGGTGCAGGTCCCCGCGGGTTCTGTTCCCGTTGCGATTCTGTTCGACCGGACGCGTGGCGCAATGGAGGTCGTGCCTTCGATCCCAATCGGCTCGACCGAGGTGGCCGTCCTCACGACCCATTTCGACGGCGCCCGGATCGAGGGACCAGCAACGGCTGCCCTCCGCGCCACCGCGGTCGATCCAGTCATTCAGCTGGTCATCGGGCTGGTGAGCTATTCATCACTGGCGGGAGATCTCACGACCGGATACGACCCGACCCAGGACAACTGGGAATTTCCCTACATTCCGAGCGGCTATGGCCAGGCGACCACGCTCCGGGCCGGCTACGCGGTGACCGCGTTGTCCTACTTTGCGACTCAGAAAGGGAGCCGCGGGGCTTTGAAAGGTCGCTACCAGGCGGCGCCTGGGGTTTGGGAGAGCAATGCCCGCGGCGTCAAAATCAGCGCGGCCGCCATTCCGTTTATCGATGGCGCCGCCCTCGACGCCTATAACCTCGCAATGATCCGCCTGCTCCCGGCCGGCGTCACGCTCGACAGTCTCCACTACGTCGCCGTGAAAGCCGGACTATTTCTGGGACAGCCCCAGATTCTCTGGGGAGGCGACGGCATCGACGGTCATCCGCAATTCCCTCTGATCGTGTACGGAACTCAGGGGGGTAACCTCAACCTGACAACGGGCACTACCGACCCGACCCTTGCCGGCGTGAAGACGCTATCGTACGGGGCCGGACGACTCGGCACCACCAAAGTCTTCTACTTCGACGCGGAAACGGGACAACAGCAGGGGCTCTCGCTCACGTTCAGCCCACCGTGGGCCTTCGCCGGGGGCAGCATGGCGGCCCAGCCGTCGCAGGTCCAAGCGCTCTGGCCGTCCTTCTATTCGAACACGATCAATCCCGGAGGCAGCTGGCCGGTGCCCAAGTTCGAGGCCTC
>JBDTOH010000710.1:0-2895 GCA_039933355.1 Gemmatimonadota bacterium
GCGATTGTGGATAACCCTGAAACCTAGGTTGCCGAGGCCCGATCCTCAAGTTAATCTTGGCCCCCTTCCTCAAACGTCCGGACTTCGCAATCAACGTGGCTCCGCTACCAATTGAACTGAGGCGACTCGAAGCGCTCCTGGCCGCCGATCCGGCGGACAGCTGCTTCGCGGCTCTGGCCGAGGCACTCCGCAAGATGGGTTCGCTCGACGAAGCCGCCCGGGTAGCCTCCACGGGTACCGCAGCACGACCCGAGTTTCTTCCCGGGCACCTGGTTCGCGCCCGGATCATGTCCGACGTTCAGGATTGGGATGGAGCAGCCGCCGAAATTGGACTGGCGCTCTCGCTGGATGCCAGCCACCCGGGGGCGCTCCTCGCCCGCGATGCGGCCGAGGCGCCCCGCGCCTCCGCCGTCGAGCCAACGGCCGCCCCGGCCCCATCACCGGCCAAACCGGACCTGGAAGACGCCGAGGACCTGATGTACGACGACGCGATTGAGGAGGCCGAGGCATCGGTCGGCGTCAACGAGCCACTGATGACCGAGTCGCTGGCCATGATTTACCGCGGCCAGGGGCACCTTGCCGAGGCGGTCGACGTGCTCGACGCCCTGGTGGCGCGCGCACCGCGCAATGCCGCACTGGTGGCCCGGCGCGATGCATGGCGTGCCGAGCTGGAGCTTGCCGCGCCTCGCCCGTACGATGCCACGCGGAGCGGCGGGCGCCCCGTGCGCGAGTGGCTCGCTTCCGTCGCGACAGCGGCGGCGCCGACTCCTCCTCCTGCGTCGAGCTTCGATGCATTCTTCCAGTCGCCAACGCCTGCCGCCGCGTCGGACGGCGACCTCGCCGCCTTTCAGGCGTGGCTACGGGAACTGGAGCGCTGATGCGAATCGTCGTGATCAATGGGCCCAACCTGAACCTGCTCGGCACTCGTGAGCCGCAACTGTACGGGTCGGTGACCCTTGCCGATATCGAGTCGCAATTGCGCGAGCGCGCAACGACACTCAGCGTCGACCTCATCTTCACGCAGTCGAACCACGAAGGCGAACTGGTCGATGCGGTACAGGGGCTCCGCCCCGATGCGGCCGGGGCCATCGTCAATCTCGGCGCGTATACCCACACGTCGCTGGCGATCCGCGACGCGTTCCTGGCCAAGCCGATCCCGTTCGTCGAGGTCCACCTGTCCAACCTCTTCAAGCGCGAAGAGGCGCGGCATCGGTCGCTGACCGCCGATCTCGCCGTCGGGATGATCTCCGGGTTTGGCGCCCGGGGATACCTGCTCGCACTCGAAGCGATCGTAGGGCACCTGCGGGATCAGGCGTCCTGACCTGGTTGCCGGGCAACGGCCGCTGATGGCCGATCCACGCGCGGCGCGCCAGGCAGCGCTGGTCGCCATCCTTCCCGATGGCGTCGACGTCTTGCTGGTTACCCACCTGCCGAACATCCGGTGGCTGACTGGCTTCTCCGGATCAGCCGGCATGCTGCTGGTCGGCGCCGACCGTCGAATCCTGATAACCGATTTTCGATACGCCGCCCAGGCGCCGCGGGAGGTGGGCGACGCGGCCGAGGTGATCATTGACCGCGCCAGCGTCTGGGATCGGCTGCGGCGGGTCCTCGAGGGGTACGCCCGGAGCACGCTCGCGATTGAAGGGCACGTCACGCCGGTTCGGGACGCGGAGCGCGTCAGCGCGCTCTTTCACGGTCGCGTGACGCCGGTGGTCGACCTGGTGGAACAGTTGCGGCAATCCAAGGACGATACTGAGGTGAGGGCGATCCGGGCCGCGGCAGAACTGGCGACCGATGCGCTGGCCGAAGTCCTCCCGGGCATCGCCGTGGGCGACACCGAACTGCAGATCGCGGCCCGGTTGGAGTACGCATTGCGGCGGCGCGGCAGCGAGTGGCACCCGTTTCAGACCATCGTCGCGTCGGGCCCGCGCGCGGCACTCCCGCACGCCAGGAGTTCGGAGCGAAAGGTCGCCCAGGGCGAGTTCCTCCTGATCGATTTTGGGGCCCAGCTGGACGGCTATTGCTCCGACATCACCCGGACGGTCGCCATTGGTACCGTCGACGAGCGGCAGCGGGCAGTGTATGACCTGGTCCGGGAGTCACAGCTGAACGCCCGGACGGAGATCCGGGCCGGCATGACCGGCCGGGAAGCCGATGCGCTCGCGCGCGACCTGATTGCAGCCCGCGGCTACGGCGACGCATTTGGCCACTCGCTTGGCCACGGACTCGGATTGGAAGTCCATGAGGCGCCGAGACTTGCAGCCACGGCGGACGCGGTTCTTCCGGTGGGAGCGGTAGTCACGATTGAGCCGGGGATCTATCTTTCAGGCTGGGGCGGGGTCCGGCTGGAAGACGACGTGCTGCTCGCCGATGGGGGACCAGTACTCCTTTCCGACGGTCGCACGGACCTCATCATTCTCGACGCATAGGCGGGGTGTAGTGGCAACAACGGCAGACATCAAGAACGGCGTGGTGCTGGAGATCGACAAGCAGCTCATGCAGGTGAGCTATTTCCAGCACGTGAAGCCGGGCAAGGGCAGCGCGTTCGTGCGCACCAAGCTGCGCAACGTCCGCACCGGCGCGGTGCTCGAGAAGACCTTCCCTTCGGGCGAGAAGATCTACACCGTGGAGCTCTCCCATCGGCCCATGACTTACTCCTATCGGGACGGGGAGTTTTACCACTTCATGGACCTCCAGTCGTTCGACGACGTGATGCTCACCGCTGCGCTCATCGGCGAGGACCAGATGAAGTACCTGAAGGAAGGAATGGAATGCACCGGTCTCGTGCATGATGAGACCGTGATCCTCATCGACCTCCCCAATTTCGTCGAGCTCGAAATTGTCCAGACCGATCCAGGTACGCGCGGCGATACCGCGACCGGCGGCACCAAGCCC
>JBDTOH010000711.1:0-2891 GCA_039933355.1 Gemmatimonadota bacterium
CCTTGCCGCCTTGCCGCCTTGCCGCCTTGCCGCCTTGCCGCCTTGCCGCCTTGCATGTGGTCGCGCCGCCGCATCACTGGACTCGCTCGAGCAGAGAATTCCCCGAGGACGAATAGCTGTTTACATCGGTTCTTGCGCGAGAATCATTCGGTTCTCGCTCGGCATGTCGCTTGCCATTCCGCACCGATGGAGTGCAGTTCGTTGTCGGACGTGGGTGCGGAAGGAGCACGCGATATGGGGCTGCTTGCCGTTGTCTTCTCGCTGGCCGCGACGGGGTCGCTGAACGAGCCGCAGCAGATCTCGCCCTTGGACGCCGCGCGCCAAGCGACCGTGCTGATCGAAGTCGTCGGTCCGAGAGGCAAAGTGACCGGAAGCGGCTTCGTGGTCGCCGCCGACGGGACCGTTGCCACTGCCGCGCACGTCATCCGGGGCGGATGGGTCGCGTCGGTCCGGTTCGCGACCGGGCTCGTGGCGGCGGTTCGCGGGGTCCGCGAGCTGGATCAGGAGCTCGACCTCGCCCTCCTCGACGTCCCCCCCGCCGGCATCACTCCCGTTAGGCTCGGCGACTCCGACTCGGTGTGGGTGGGCCAGCGGCTCTTGGCCATCGGTTCCCCGCTCGGGCTCCAGGGCACCGTCACGGACGGTGTCTTGAGCGCGAGCCCGGGCGGGCAGCGTCAGGCGCTCCAGATCTCGATCCCGGTGTCGCCCGGCTCGAGCGGCGGACCGGTGATCACCGAGCAAGGCGAGGTCGTCGCAATGGTCGTCCGCGGGATGCGGGCGCGAGGTGCCGAGAACCTCAACTTTGCGCTGCCGATCAACGCGGTGCGGTCCAGGCTCCCGGCGGCCCTGGCCAGAGCGTCTCAGCCGCTCGACCAGGCGGCCGCTCCCTTGGCCTCGGGCGTCTCGCTTGCGAGCCTGTCCGAATCGAGCCCGTTGGTCGGCGCCGCCGTCAACGGAAACCTCAAGGTCGACTATGCGCGGACCCGCGGGATCGAGGTCCGGTCCGACTGGAAGCGAAAGGACGGCGTTGACGTCTCGAGCCTCCTCTTGGTCGGAACGTCGTTCGCGACGACCGGGGAGATGATTGTCGAGCGGGAGCACACGGTGACGCTCCGGTTAGGCGAGACGCTCGGAACCGAGGTCCACCGCACGATCTTCACCGCGGGCCGGACCAACCGTTTCCTCTCGCAGGTCCGCTACCGGCCGACCGACGACCGGACGAAGGGGTTCGCGAGCATGGTGGACGTAAGAGGCAATGACTTCGTGATGGCGAACGACGTTGGGGGAACCTGGGGAGGGCACGTTCCGGACGGGACTCTTCCGGCTTCGTTCGCCGACGTCGTGCTTGCCGCTTGGGTCGGCGATCTTCCCGATCAGCTCGAGTTCGTCGTGCTCGATCCGCAGCACGACCGGCTGCTGCCGGTGCGCTACACGTTCCACGAGCGAGCCCGGCGCAAAATCCCGATCGTCAAGCCCGGCACGTCATGTGACACGCGCCAGGTCAAGCCCGTTACGATGGAAGTGGTTCTCGGAATTCGAGAGGTCGGGCTCGAGCGGCAACCCGTTGCCGTGCTCGCCCACGGATCTCACGTCATCGTCGACGACATCGTGACCTGCGTCAGGTTACAGGAGGTTCCGCCTGGGAGAGTCGTCGCGATGAAGTGAGTCGGGTTGCGGAGTGGTCGGGCGGCTCGAAGGAAGCCGGATCTGCTAGGCCCCGCCGACAACCTTCGGCGCGGCGGCTCCGGAGCCGGTTCGACGCAGCAGGTCTACGACGGCCTCGTCGATCGACGCCAGCCCGCGAGCGCTCTGATGGTTAAGGAGACCGGTCAGCGTCTCAGGACGGAGTCGAATCCAAGTGCTGTTCGGGTAGTACCGCGCCATCATCGTCTTCCAGAGCGCAAGCGGAAATCGATACGTGGCTTCAGTCTCCCACGGCACCGGCGTCATCTGCAGCGCCCCCTCCCCAGCCTGATAGAAAACCGTTCCCCGAAAGTAGAACCGAAGCGGGACTTCACCTTCGGACAACGAGTAGAAATAGCGGGTGGCCGCGATCTCCATGTCGTAGGTGACCGGCACGGGAAGATCGAAGGCCGTGGCGCCCCGGAAGCTGGAGACGAGCGTGTCTCGCTCCATCCACATGATGCGCCGCCTGGCATTGGACCTCGGCTCGCCGAGCACTTGGGCCAACCGAAGCCGCGCCTCGGAGTCGTATCGTCGGCCTTCCGGCTCGATGTTCACCTGACAAGACAGCGCGATCGCATAGATCTCGCGGTCGGCGCGATCGTTGACTTCGAGAGTGAATACGAGATTCGGGGTCGCGGCTGCTGGAGCAAAGCGCGCTCCAATCACCTCGAGCGCCAGAGCCGGCTCTGGCGGAACCACCTGCGCTTGAGCCGTCATACTCCTCCACGTCCTCCACCCATCCGAGGCTCTCCGGCGCCTGGATGGGATGCCGGTCGTTGTCACAATTTGTTGAGGCGGATCGAGAACATTTAGACGTCGATCACCGCCGGTTCTTTCACTCGAACTACTGAATGTTACGACGTCGCACGACATGGCTCGAATCAAGCCGTCCACCGGTTGATCATCGGATCAAAAGCGGACAACAATCCCCCAGGTCCGGGTCTCAATACGCTACCATCCGCTTGATCGCGGCTCGCACTGTCGTCCACGCGGCCGCGGTCGGGGCGATCACCTCGAAGTGGCCGGCGTTCGGGATGACGATCACTTCGACCCGATCCCCGGCCTTGAGCGAGCGGCTCATATACGCTTTGCGCACCGGCTCGGGCACGATTCCGTCCGAGTCACCGACGATCAGGAGATGGCGGATCCCGAACGGGAGGAGCTCCACCGGCGAGCCCTCGGCGTATCGGTCCCGGACATCGGCC
>JBDTOH010000712.1:0-2888 GCA_039933355.1 Gemmatimonadota bacterium
GTGGCGTCGAAGCCGTTGATCGAGATCTTGGAGGTACCCGACTCGTTCGTCTTGACGACGAGCTCACCGGCGGAGGCCAGCAGGTTGGTGCCCTTGTACTTGGCATCAGCGCCGGTCTGGTCGATCTGCTTCAGGACTTCGTTGAACTGGACCGCGAGGGTCGAACGGCCGGCGGTGGTCGCCGTACGAGCCGACTCCGCAATACCCTTGGCGGCGTCGATCAGCTTCGAGATCGCGTCGATACCGGACGAGGCAGCCTTGACGGTCTGGATCGCTTCGCCGATTTCGTTCTTCCGTGCATCGAGGTCCGTCGCACGGCCACGAGCCGCTGAGGCCGTGAAGTACGCCGTCGCGTCATCGATCGGGGTCGAGACCTTCAACCCGGACGACAAATGCGCCTGGGTCACAGCAATCTGTGAAGAGGTCTGCTGAAGGCTGAGCAGGTTGGTGCGGACGCCGGAACTAAGAGAAATGGAGGACATGGTGTCGGTTCTTCCTGTTCTAGGGTTTGTCCGGTCGGGATTCTCCCGCCGGTTGACTCAGGCCGCTGTTCGGATCCCGGGGTCCGATCCAGACTTCCTTCGTCTCCCACTATCTTCGGCACCCACCCGCCCGGACTTGAGTCCGACTTACCCCAGCAACACCTTGGCCCTATCGATAGCGGCTTCCCAACCCTCGCCAGGATGCTTCGACGCCAACTGGAGCGTTTTGAACCACGGGCTCCTGGCTTCTCCGCCTGCGGTCCAGTCGCTGCCTGAGTCCACTTGGTAGGTCGGCGCGCCCACTGCCCCGGCCAGGGAGCTCACGGCCGTCGGGGCCGTAACCACAGCATCCAGGCAGGCAATCAGCGCCACCACGCTTTCGAGATCGTTCTTGAGATCTTCGCCCGGCCAGCGATGGACCCGAATTCCAGTCACCTTCTCCCAGGCGACCAGCTCGGCCTCACAGTCGTCATACTGAAGCGAGATCCACTCGATGCCCGGAATGGTTAGCAGCGAGTGCCACGCCTCCGCCGGCGGGTAGTGCCGCAGCCGGTCGGGCGTCAGGAGGCCGCTCCGCCAACAGATGCCGACCTTCCGGCCTGAACCGAGGGTCCCGAGCCGGGCCGCCCATTTGGCCCGGAGGTTCGGATCGGGCACCAAGTACGCTCCATCTCCCCGGAACGACGCCCGGTCTCGGCGAAGCCATCGCGGCAGCGACCCTAACGCCGAGTGGTAGTCGAACGATCGCCCGTCGAGCGCGTGGGCGTCTCCATTGGGCACGACTTCGATCCCAGGAAACGACCGGCGGAAGAGCGACACCAATCTGGGGCTCACGGACGCGGTCACCGTGGCGCCCTGGGTCACGAGGTCGCCCAGGCAGGTCGCGAAGAGGAGCTCGTCCCCGAGTCCCTGGTCGCGCCAGACCAAGATCCGGCGCCCGCCTAACGGCTCGCCCGCCCACCGGGGATACGGCAGCATCCGGTCCTCGGCGGCCGACGCCTTGGTTCGCCAGCGCCATTCGTATTCGTCCCAACCCTCACCCCATTGGCCGCTCGCCATCAACGTGAAGGCGCGATTCCACCGGGCCTGGGCGAGCTCGGGCCTGAGCTCGACCGCCCACCGGTGCGCGTCGAGCGCGAGCGACCATTCCTCGAGATCATGATAGAGGTTGGCCAAGCTCGACCAGGCCTCGGCAAACTCCGGATCGGCTTTCACTGCCGCCTGGTAATCGCGCCGGGCGCCTTCGAGGTCGCCGAGCTCGCGGCGCGCGTTGCCGCGGTTGAGCAGGCCGCCGGGGCGTTCCGGAGCAAGGATGAGGGCCTCTTCGAGGTGCCGGAGCGCTTCCGGCGCGTGGCCCTGCGCCAGCAGCGCGAGCCCGAGATTGGTCCGCGCCTCGTAGAAAACCGGTCTGAGGTCGAGCGCCTGCCGGTAGCAGGCGACCGCGGGATCGAGCAGGTCCTGTTCCTGGAGCGCGGCGCCTAACAGAAAGAGGGCTTCGGCATCGCGAGGCTCCTCGCGCAGATAGGCCAGCAGCTTGTCGGAGGCTTCGCTCGGCCGGCCCTGCTTGAGCGCCATGACGCCCATGATCCGGCGGATCCGGTTCGTATAGGTCCCCGGCGCGAGTCGATCCGCCTCCTCGTATGAGGTGACGGCGTCTTCGAGATCCCCGGTCCGCTCGAACGCTCCGGCAAAGCCCTCGTGGTAGCGGACCTCATTCGGCCGCCGCGCGATCGCCTGACCGATCAGCGAGAGCTCGAGGTCCGGCCGGTTCAGCTTCCCGATCGTCGTGCCCAGCCGGAAAAGCGCCTCGGCGTCGTCGCCGTCGACGACCAGGAGATCGGTGTAGATCTGAGCCGCCGCCTCGAGCAGTCCGGCCGATGCCAGGCCCTCCGCGCGGCGCATCGCTTCGTCGTTCTTCCGGATTTCACCCACGGCCGGATTATCCATTGATTCCCCCTACCCGCTCCCGTGCGGGGTCCCATGTGTGGTGCGGTTCGTCCAGCCGGCCGAGCTCGGGATGAGCGCGGCACCAGGTAATGATCTCGTCGTATGGAGCGATCCGGCTCGCCAGGCCGAGCCCGGCAAACAGGGCGCGGACAAGCTCGAGGTCCTCCGCGGTGTCGACGGTCCAGCGCAAGTCGCTGTCGTCGCGATCGGCGGTGACATCGCGGGTCCGGAACCGGTCGCGGTGGGTGAGCCTGATCCCTACTGTGACATGCTCGCGCTCGGCCGCCGAGGCGCCGAGCCGGTCGGCGCGGAGCAAGGTGTCGAAGAAGAACGCCTCGACATCGAGCCCGCGCGGGAAGCTCCGCCGCTCGACGTTGCTCACGTAGTCGCACTCCGTCGGGTGATCGAGCAGCTCGGCCGTGACCCGGTCGACCACCGCCGCGTCGATGAGCGGACAGT
>JBDTOH010000713.1:0-2883 GCA_039933355.1 Gemmatimonadota bacterium
GGGGTGATAATATACCCGAGCCGCCCCGGTCTGGCGCTTCATCGTCGCTAAACCCAAGTTGAGACGCCGCATCAGCTTCCGGCTGGCTCCACGGTTCGCACCGAAAGGATGACCACGTGATCCGCCTCCGCCTCGCGCTCGCTTCGCTCGTTGCCCTGCTGGTCGCTGGGAGTGGCGCCGGCTCGGCCCAATCGAAGCCCCGCGCCCGCGACCTCGGCGTCCCGCTCGACGGAACTCCCGGTCCTTTCAACTCGATCACGGATGTTGCCGGCGTCGAAGTCGGATATGTCACACTCAATTCAGGAAGCGGCAAGCGGATCATCGGTCAAGGACCGATCCGCACCGGCGTTACCGCGATCCTGCCGCGCGGCAAGCAGACGCTGGAACCGGTCTTCGCGGCCTTCTATGCCGGAAACGGCAACGGCGACATGACCGGTACGCATTGGATCGAGGAGACCGGTGTCCTCGAGACGCCGATCATGATCACGAACACGCTGAGCGTGGGAACCGTTCGCGACGCGGTGGTCGCCTGGATGGTTCAGCGAAACGCGCCCGGCCCGTTCTGGTATCCGGTTGTTGCGGAAACCGCGGACGGTGCCTTGAACGACATGAAGGGACTCCACGTCAAAGCGGAGCACGCGATTCAAGCGCTCGACGCGGCGCACGGGGGCCGCGTGGACGAAGGAAATGTCGGCGGCGGAACCGGAATGAACTGCCACGGCTTCAAGGGCGGCACGGGAACATCGTCGCGAAAGCTCGGCGACAACGAAGGCGGCTATCTCGTCGGTGTATTGGTGCAGTGCAACTACGGTACGCGATCGCAGCTTCGAGTCGCGGGAATTCCGGTCGGCCGGGAGATTCAGGGATATGAGCGATGTGTGGCGCAGCAGCTCGATCCTCCGCTCAAGATGGGCAACGGGCAAGTCGCGCCGGTCTGCAGCGATCAAGGTCCCCGCGGCAGCGGCGGTGCCGGGCCCGAGGAGGCCGAGCAGGGCTCGATCATCGTGGTGCTCGCGACCGACGCGCCGCTCACACCGGATCAGCTCAAGCGACTGGCCCGCCGCGTGGGCCTGGGAATGGGGCGGATGGGGTCGACCCACGGCAATGGATCCGGCGACATCTTCATCGCATTCTCGACCGCGAACCGCGGTGCCGACTGGGGCAACAGCGGACCGGCCAAGTTTCCGGTCCCGACCATCTCACGAGTCGCTTCCGGCGCAATGGACCCGCTCTTCAGCGCAACCATCGAGGCGACGGAAGAAGCCATTCTCAATGCGCTCGTGGGGGCCGAGACGATGACGGGCGCAGATTACATCCGCTCCTACGCGCTTCCGCACGACCAGCTTCGCGCAATCTTGCAGAAGCATTCGAGGCTCGAGCCCCGCTGAGCCGGGCGAGGAGAGTCGGTCTGTAACAACGGTTGCATCTACGGATGGTGCAAGCAGTGCATGGAGCGTGGACGAGTGCCGTGCCGCAGGCGGTGAACGCTCACCGTGCAAGTACTCCTTCGCGTGCGAACCTGTGCCGAAGTTGCTGGCGGCAAGCACCATTGTTCTCGGAGCGGGCGAGTGTCCCGCCCTCGGGCGAACCGCAGGCCACGCCCCGGGCCGCGACTCGGCTATATTCCCGCGCGACCCACTGGAGCGATGGCGTGAATCAACGTCCCCGAGAGCACAGCGCAGCCCCGGATGGCCCGACCGCCGACGAGGTCCTCCTCGACAAGGCGGTCGAGCCGGACTCGTTCGACGAGTTTCGGAAGACCGATCCGTGGCGTGTTCTTCGGATCATGGGAGAGTTCGTCGAGGGCTTCGAGCGGCTCGGCGACGTCCGCGACGCGGTCACCATCATCGGCTCGGCTCGAACCCCTCCACACGACCGTTTCTACCAGGCGGCGACCGACACGGCCCGAATTCTGGCGCGCGCCGGCTTCCCGATCATCACGGGCGGCGGACCGGGCATCATGGAGGCCGCCAACATGGGGGCCGTCGAGGGCAACGGGCTTTCGATCGGTTGCAACATCGAGCTGCCGCACGAGCAGGACACCAACCCGTACGTCAACCGGAAAGTCTTCTTCCGGTTCTTCTTCGTCCGCAAGATGATGCTGGCCAAGTACTCGAAGGCCGTGATCGCATTCCCGGGCGGGTACGGCACCCTCGACGAGCTGTTCGAGTTCCTAACGCTGGTCCAATGCGGCAAGATGCCGGCATTGCCGGTCGTCCTCTACGGCAAGGCCTATTGGTCTCCGGTGGTGGCGTGGCTCACCGACACGGTCAAGGCCGAAGGAAAGATTCACCCGCAGGACCTCGACCTCTTCCACGTCGCCGACGATCCCGAAACCGCGGCGAATATCATCATCCGTCACCGCTCGGAACGATAGAGACCCCATGGCCAAGCCCCGCCCGTCCGCGACATTCCTGCGCGGCCCCCGCATCAATCCGAAGCCCATTACGGGGAAAGAGCGGGTCGCCGAGCTGATCGACAACGCGTTCCTCGCCTATAACGCGGGCCGGCTCCGCGAGGCGTGCAAGCTCTTCACCGAGAAGATGCTCGAGCCCAAGGTCACGGTCGGGATGAGCCTCACCGGGGCGATGACACCGGCCGGTCTCGGGATGAGCACGATCATTCCGCTGCTCGAGGCCGGCTTCGTCGATTGGATCATCTCGACCGGCGCCAATCTGTATCACGACGCCCACTTCGCGTTAGGCCTGGCGCTCCACCAGGGCACCCCGTTCGCCGACGATATCGTGCTGCGCGACAAAGGTGTCGTCCGGATCTACGACATTTTCTTCGACTACAACGTGCTCCTCTCGACCGACGCGTTCGTCCGGGAAGTGTCCGCGCGGGCCGAGTTCCAGCACCCGATGAGCAGCGCCGAGTACCACT
>JBDTOH010000714.1:0-2878 GCA_039933355.1 Gemmatimonadota bacterium
GACGTAGCGCCCGGTGGAATCGGAGTTGGAAAAAGGGTAGTGACGAACGTGGACCTACTCTTCTTCTGGATCCTCAATCGAGGTAGAGCGTGGCCATGAGCCGCACCGAGAAAGGATAGGCCGGCGTGTAGTTAACGTCCTCGCACCCGAAAAATCGCCCGTTCACGGGGCTCCCGTTGGGTGCCGGGGCGAGGCGGCCGCTAGCGCCGCAGCGGAACCCGTCCGGGGCCGGGGCGCCGACTGCGGGCTCCGTTCTCAGCCTGCTCACCGTCGAGAACTGCGCTGAGCGAAAATCGGCGTTCAGCAAGTTCTCGATGTCGAACGAAACGTCGAACCAGCGACGGCGATAGCCGAGATGCAGGTCGAATTGCGTGAAGCCGGGCGCGACGAGCGCGCCGTCGTCGGTCGCCGGACGGTCGCCGATCCCGTAGAAGCGCAGGCCCCCACGCACCGCGCCTGAACCGACCGCATGCCGGCCGGACAGGCCGCCGGCCCAAGTCTGCTTCGGCGCCAGGGCCAGTCCGCCCCCGTTTTCCATGTCGGTCGTGAAGTGAGACTTCGTGAACGTCAGCTCCAGGTCCGCGGCCAACCAAGGCGTCACCTCGTAGCGCGTCTCGAGCTCGACTCCGCGCCGGTTGGTCGAATCGCTCACGCCGGTGGTGCCCTCGTCGCCGCTCCAGACCGTTTCGCTACCCAGGTCGAGCTGCCAAAGCGCGGCCGCCACGTCCCACTTCTCGAACAACCGCGCGCGGGCACCAACTTCCTCGCCTGTGGCGCGCGCAAGCGGGGTAACCCCCGGTTCCGCGAATACTCCGCGTACGTCGTTCGAGTGAAACCCCCTCCCGTAGTTCGCGTAGAGGTCCAGCTGCGCGCGGGACTGGTCGAGCGGACTGAAGATGAGGCTGGCCTTGGGACTGAGTTGATGCGCGGCCCCGACGCCGCTTTGCGGGACGGTCGGGTCGCTCGAGGCCAGGCGGTTGTCGACGGCGTACGAGAGCAGGTCAGCCCGTCCACCGATGTCGGCTCGGATCCACCGAGCCGGGGTGATCTCTTCATTGAAGTAGGCGCCGACGAAGCTCTCATGGACGTCGTTGCTCCGAACCGCGGCGATACGCCGGCGGTGCAGCGTGTCCCAGAGCTCCTCATGGATGTCGTCGCTCCTCATGTCGGCGCCGATGGTGGTATCGGATGTGACGCGGCCGATCCGGTGCAAGACCCGGTAACTGACCTTCGCTCCGTAGAACATTCGGCGATCGCTCTGTTCGATCTCGTCGCCGTTGTCGGGATCGCGCAGGTAGAGCGTGAAATTCGAGAACAAATTGAACCGGTAGGTCGCCGCGTACGCGAGCACCCGGAGCTCGCTCGTCTCCGTCGGATGAAGCTTGTAGGTCAGCGCAATTTGATGACGGGCCGTATTGCCGCCCTCGTCGGGATCGATGGACCCGAACCGAGAGATCAGCCCGTCGGCGACGGCACGCGCGGGGATCTGACCGGAGCCGTGCCAGTTTCCGGCGTAGCTCATCTCGGTGAGGCTCAGACTGGAAACCGGCGTGATATCGAAGGTGAGCTTATTGAACAGCTTGTAACGATCCCAATTCTCAGGATTCTCGAATGGACCGTTCGTCCGGCCGACGTCGGCCGCGAAGGTCGCCTTGATGGGGAGGGTGTCGAACTTCGGGCTCGCGATGAGGAGCCCGCGATATCCCGCGGCTCCGTGCCCTGGAGAGCCCACCAGACCCAGGGCGGCGGAGCTGTGTTCGAACGCGTCGCGCGACACCATGTTGACGGCGCCTGCCGTGTCGAAGTCGCCGTTACTGGGGAAGTAAGGACCCTTCGTAATCTCCACGCGCTCGACGATCTCCGGGATGATGAAATTGGTGTCGGCGAAACCCTGCCCGTGCGCGTGAGACACGAAGTTGATCGGCACGCCGTCCATCGAAAGGGCGATATCGGTGCCATGGTCAGCGTCGAAGCCGCGCAGGAAATATTGATTTGCCTTCCCACCTCCCGAGTGCTGCACCGTCACCAATCCGGGCGTGACGCGCAGGACGTCCTGAACACTGCCGATGGGCCGGAGCTGGAAGTCACGGTCCTGGACCGAGAAGGAAGAAGCCGCGCTGACCGGCTTCGAGCCGAGGACAAGCGTTGACTGGTTGGGGCCCGTCTGCACGATGCCACCGGGCGGGGTCGAGCCGGGCGCCTTTGGCACCGCCGGCGGAGGCCCCGGCGGTGGCGGCGGTGCAGGTAGGTGGAATTCGTAAGTGAACTGCACCGTCGACGGAACCGGCACACCTCTTCGTTTCGCGGGCTCGAAAATAAAGCGTCGAGCGGCTTCCGTGGCCGCGTCGTCGAAGCCGTGGCCGGCGGGGGTGGTGACGCGGACGCCCACGACGTTGCCGCCGTTGTCGAGATCCAGCTCGAGGCCGACGTTTCCCTCGGCTCGCTCATTCAGAGCCTGCTCCGGATAGGGCACCTCGGGGTGGACCTTCAAGGAAGGCGGCGTCAACGGGGGCGGAGGCGCGGGCGAGAGGGTGGGTACGGCGGTCGCAGGTTCCGCTCGGGCACTCGCCGCGCTGAGGAGATCGAAAAGGCAGAGTCCAGTGATGAGGGCGCGTAGGGCAATGAGACCGCTCGACACAAATGGCCTCAGCACAAGGCCGGAGCGCCCACGCATCGTACTCTCGAACGGCGGTAGCATGGATCTGTCATAGCGTGCCGCTCCTAACACGACGGGAACATACGTGCTACATGTCCTCTCAACGTGGACGAACCGCTGACGAACCTTCGGAGACGTCGACGAGCGCGTGGACTGGGCGGCCGCGGGGGCGCCGCGCTCACGATCTCGTTCGTCGCGCATTCGGTCTTCGCCCTTGCCGTC